>CAZZVF010000081.1:0-10394 GCA_964657355.1 uncultured Buchnera sp. | reverse complement strand
GTCCAACGGCAGCCTGGTCCAAGGGCAGTGCGCTTCGTGGTGTGGCTTCAGAGTGCTCCACCCCGCCGACCCACCGACGCGCCAAGCCGCAGCCGCAACGCGTTCAGCTTGATGAAGCCCTGCGCATCCACCTGGTCGTAGGCACCCTGGTCATCCTCGAAAGTGACCACCCTGGTATCGTACAGGCTGTGCGGGCTTTCGCGCCCAATGACCGTCGTGTTGCCCTTGTAAAGCTTCAACCGAACGCTGCCGGTAACGGATCGCTGGCTTTCGTCGATCAACGCCTGGAGCATCCTGCGTTCCGGTGAGAACCAGAAGCCATTGTAGATCAGCTCGGCATATTTCGGCATCAGGCTGTCTTTCAGGTGGCCCGCCTCCCGGTCCAGCGTGATGCTCTCCATGCCGCGATGGGCCGCGAGCAGGATGGTACCGCCCGGGGTTTCATAGACGCCACGGGACTTCATGCCGACGAAGCGGTTTTCGACCAGGTCGAGCCGACCGATGCCGTTGTCGTGGCCCAGCGTGTTCAGCCGGGAGAGCAGTGCGGCCGGCGACAGCTTCTTGCCGTCGATGCCGACCGGGTCGCCCTGCTCGAACTCGATGCTGATGATCGTCGGACGGTCGGGTGCCGCTTCCGGGCTGATGGTGCGCTGATAGACGATCTCGTCCGGCGCGACGGCGGGGTCTTCCAGGATCTTCCCCTCGGACGAGGAATGCAGCAGGTTCGCGTCCACCGAGAACGGCGCCTCGCCGCGCTTGTCACGTGCGATGGGGATCTGGTGCGCCTCGGCGAACTCCAGCAGCTTGGTGCGGCTGGTCAGCTCCCACTCGCGCCATGGGGCAATCACCCGCACGTCCGGCTTCAGCGCATAATAGGCCAGCTCGAAGCGCACCTGGTCGTTGCCCTTGCCGGTGGCACCGTGCGCCACCGCATCCGCGCCGGTCGCTTCGGCAATCTCGATCTGGCGCTGTGCGATGAGCGGGCGGGCGATGGAGGTGCCGAGCAGGTACTGGCCTTCGTACAAGGCATTGGCGCGGAACATCGGGAACACGAAGTCGCGCACGAAGGTCTCGCGCAGATCCTCCACGAAGATTTCCCGGACACCCGCCTGTTCGGCCTTCATGCGTGCCTGTTCCAGCTCGCGGCCGCCGTCTTCCAGTGACTGTCCGAGATCCGCGGTGAAGGTGACGACCTCGCAGCCATATTTCGTCTTCAGCCAGCGCAGGATGACGCTCGTGTCGAGGCCGCCGGAATAGGCGAGGACGACCTTGTTGACTGGCCGGGTCTGCATGGCGGGCTCCGCGAGGGTTGCACGCGCTTTGCCTTTGGCCGCGAGGGTTGGCAAGGCTCAGGCGTGCCGAACCGGCCACAGGCGCTCCAGCAACAGGTTTCGGAGCTGCGCACCGACTGCTATGGCAGAGGCCTTGGATGCGCCCGACCCCTTCGCCGACCCGGCTTTCACCACCAGGGTCCAGAAACTCCTCGCCATGCTCGCCTCCGAGCAGCCGGGGGAGGCCGACACCGCGCGGCGCAAGCTGATGGAACACCTGGCGTCGCACCGCCTGTCGCTCACCGACCTGTCGCAGCGTGTCAATGCGGGAACGGCCCGTGCGGCGCCCGGCCCCTCCTTTACCGGCGGCGCGCGGGAAATCTCCCTCGAGCGCCAGTTGTCGATCGCCCGCGAGGCCCGGCAGGAGGCCGAGCGTGAAGTGGCACAACTGCGCATGTTGCTCGACGACATGCAGCAATCGCTGCAGCGCGCCACCAAAGACATCGGCACGGCGTTGCAAAGCCGGGGCCGGATGCGCCAGCGCGCCTCGATCGCGTGGGCAGTGGCGGCGATCTGCCTTTTGCTGGCAGCCGGCCCGCGGCTTCTGGCGCAGTTGCGCGGCCAGCCTGGCCACGAGATTTCCACCGGACCGGTGGTGCTGAGTACGCCCGAGGCGCAGGACAGCGCGGCGATCCTGCGCACGCGGCCCGGCGAACGTTTCGGCACGGTGCTGGTGCAGGACGCCGCCGTTCGCCTCACCCCGTTCGACAATGCGGGCGTCCGCTCGTTCCTGAACCTCGGCATGCGCGTGGTCGTGGAAGAGCAAGTGCGCGTCGGCGTTCAGAGCTGGCTCAGGATACGCAGCGTGAGCGGCTCAGGCTGGGTCCGCGCGTCGGACATCCTGCACTGAGCCCGGCGTAATGAAGGCTGGTTGAAAACAGCTTCTCAGGTTGCACTGCCGTCCAGTGCCTGTTGCATCAGTTCGAAGATGGGTGATGGCGTGTTCGGATCCCACGCGCTGCGCGGCCCGATCGTGATGCCGCCATCGACCACGATATGCGTGCCCGTGACGAACGCAGAAGCATCCGACGCGAGATAGAGGCAGGCCTGCGCGATGTGGTCGGGCGTGCCCGGCACGGCGAGCGGTTGGGCATAGGGCGATAGCGCACGCAGCCGCGCATTGGCTTCCGCCGCCGCATTGTCCGAAATGCCGAAGGAACTGGTGAAGATCTCGGTCAGCATGAAGCCTGGGCAGATCGCATTGACCCTGATGCCGTAACGGGACAGTTCGGCCGCGGCGACGTGGCTCAGGTGCAGCACGCCGGCCTTTGCCGCGGAATAGGCGATCGGCGCGGCACCTGCCTGCAAAGCCGCAATGGACGCGGTGTTCACGATGGCGCCGCCGCGTTGCTTCATGAACGGCACGGCATACCGCATGCCGAGTGCCACCGAGCGCAGCAGAAGCGACTGTGTGCGGTCCCAGAGTTCGCCCGTCATCTCCTCGATCGTTTCGCGCGCACCGCCGGCGCCCGCGTTGTTGAAGACGATGTCGAGTTGGCCGAACTTGTCGACCGCGGCCTGCATGGTGGCTGCGATCTGCGCTTCGTCGGTGACGTCGCAATGCTGGTAATGCGCGCGGTCGCCAAATCGCTGCGCGAGCTGCTCGCCGCGGTCATCCTGGATATCGGCTATGACGATCTTCGCACCCTCGGCCGCGAACAGTACGACGGTGGCAAGCCCGATGCCGGAACAGCCGCCGGTTATGACGGCGACCTTGTCGTGCAGCCTGAGATGCGTGTGTTCCGACATGTCCGCCCCTTCGTCATCCTCCGGCGTTTTCGCTGCCGGCGGTTGCGTCCACCATGTCACGCCGACCCGCGCAGCGCCAAGTGGCGGCTCCCCATCCGCCTGATCGTTGCGCCGTCTGGTGCGCCCTGCCAGGGTGCGCGGGCTTCTTAGCGGAGAAAATTCATGGCTCACCGATGGACATTGCTCGCGGCCGGCTTCGTGACCGGTTTCGCGTGGCATGGCGCGCAGGCGGCCGGCGAGGGCAAGACGTTCACCCTTGTGGAGCGCGCAACGAACGACGCGACATCGGTGCACGCGGGCAAGAACGCCGACAACGTCGGTGACATCCTCACCTTCGCCAACGAGATGTTCGACGCCGCGAACAAGGAGAAGGTCGGTACCGACCAGGGTTACTGTGTCAGGCTGATCACGGGTAAATACTACGAATGCCATTGGACGTTGAGCCTGCCGCAAGGCCAGATCGTCGTCGAAGGCCCTTTCCTCGATGCCGGTGATTCCGTCATGGCCGTGCTCGGCGGCACCGGCGCCTTCCGCACCGCGAGAGGCCAGATGAAGCTGCATTCGCGGGATGCGAAAGGCAGTGCCTATGACTTCCTCTACGAACTGGAGTGAAGACAAAGTTCTGTTCCTAATCTGTTCTCATTGACGTTCGGCAACAGAAAGCCGACTTCTTGCCAGTTGGCAGAAGGCGTCGAGCTTGACCGAACTGATACCCGTGGTCACCGAGGCGGCCAATTTTACGCCCTCGCCCATTACCGACGAGGAGGCGCAGGCAATGTTCCGCGCCTGCCTGAACCTGTTTCGCCTGTGGCAGATCACGGATGCCGAAGCCTCCATCCTGCTCGACCTTTCGCCGCGCAGCTTCGCACGCTGGAAAATCGGTAGCGCCGGCCGTATCGGGCGGGACCAGAAAGCACGTCTGTCCAACCTGATGGGCATCCACAAGGCGCTGCGGCTGATCTTCCGCGAGCCGGAGCGCGCCTATGGCTGGTTGCACGCGCCCAACACCGTGTTTGGCGGTCGGCCCGCACTCGAAATCATGCTCAGCGGAGAGCTCACCGACCTCATGCGCGTCCGGCGCTACCTGGATACGGAGCGCGGCGCCTGGTGAGTGCCCGAAAGTTCGCCACGCGCAAGGTCGCGTGGAACGCTGCCAGCCGGATCATACGAAGTCTCTACCCGCCGATCGACCTGTTCGAGGATATCGCTGATCCGGCGGACTGGCCCTTGCTCATTTCGGCCGAGCAGAAGACCAACCCGCGTCTGATGGAAACCATCGGCAATCTCGACCTCGTACCCGCGGACAGGCGGGTGGGAGGGCCGGGCGCCTCGTACCTCATGGCGCCGTTCACGCATATCAGCACCGACCGTCCGAGCCGCTTCAGCGACGGCAGCTTCGGCGTATTGTATATTGCAAAGACCTTCGACGTGGCCTTGATCGAAACGATCTACCATCACGCACGCTTCATGGCGGCGACGGCGCAGAAACCGGGCTGGACATCGCAGTTCCGCGAGATCGTGCTCGACGTCGACTCGCACCTGCATGACATCAGGAAGCTGGCGATCGGTGCCGGCGTGCTTTCCGCCGACGACTACACGGACGGCCAGGCGCTCGGCGCGACCCTGCTTGCAGCCGGCCTGAACGGCGTCGCTTATCCGAGCGTCCGCCAGCCGGGCGGCGAATGCGTCGGCCTGTTCTACCCAGATTGCGCGCATGCACCGCGCCAGGGGAGGCATCTCGACTACCATTGGAACGGCCGCACGGTGGATTTCTACCGCGACGCCGCGACGCGCAGGGTCTGCCAGGTCCTGTAGGCGATGCTTGCGACGGAGGCCGGAAGCCGTCAGGCTCCGGACAGTTGTGCAGGAGTGATCCGCGTGGCCGGAAAAAAACCTCGAACCACCAGCAGCACGCTCAGGTCATTGTTCTGTAAGGCACTCCTACTCGGCGTTCCGAAGGCGTTTGCGGAGGACGGATTTCCGGTCGACAGCACCAGCATCTATGTCGTGCCGGCCGGGCATTATTTCGGCATGGGCGCTTTGGCAGGCCTGGAAATGGCCCACCGCGCTGCGCCTGCAACGCTTCGGCCGGGTGACCTGAAAACGCGCTATACCGGCGGCTTCGCGCTGCCCGCGATGCGCTGGCTTTCGGTCTTGAGCTGACCGCACGCGGCCAGAATATCCTGCCCGCGCGGCGTCCGGATCGGCGAGGAAAACCCTGCGTCGGTCACGATCTTCGCAAAACGGTGCAACGCGTTTCCGCTGCTCGGCTCATAGCTGCTGCCGGGCCACGGATTGAACGGGATCAGATTGACCTTCGCAGGAATGCCGGAAATCAGCCGCACCAGCTCACGCGCTTCCGCCTCGCTGTCGTTCACGCCACGCAACATCACATACTCAAACGTAATACGGCGCGAGTTCGTCGCCCCTGGATAACGCCTGCACGCATCAAGCAACTCCGCAATCGGATACTTGCGGTTCAACGGAACCAGCTCGTCGCGCAGATCGTCGCGCACCGCATGCAGCGACACGGCCAAATTCACCCCAAGCTCCTCGCCCGCGCGATCCATCATCGGAACAACACCGGACGTCGACAGCGTGATGCGCCGGCGAGACAGCCCGATGCCCTCGCCGTCCATGACGATGCGCATCGCCTTGGCGACGTTCTCGTAATTATAAAGGGGCTCGCCCATGCCCATCAGCACGATGGTGCTCAGCAGACGCGGCGTCTCGCCCTGCGGGCTTGGCCACTCGCCGTAACTGTCGCGCGCGCCCATGAACTGGCCGACGATCTCGGCCGCACCCAGATTGCGCACCAAGGTCTGCGTGCCCGTGTGACAGAATCGGCAGGACAGCGTGCACCCAACCTGGCTGCTGATGCACACGGCACCGCGGTCCTGCTGGCGGTCCGGAATATACACCGTCTCCGCCTCCTGCCCGTCGCGGAACCGGAACAGGAACTTGCGCGTGTCGTCCGCACTCGTCTGCACCACAGAAGCTTCCGGCCGGCCGATGACGAACCGCTCGGCCAGCTTCTGCTGCAACGGCCGCGCGATCGACGTCATGCGGCCGAAATCCGTCGCACCCTGATGATAGATCCAGTGCCAAAGCTGCTTTACTCGGAACTTCGCCTCGCCGATCGCCGCGATCTCGTCGGCCAGCTCCTCGCGCGACAAGCCAACCACGTCGCGGCGCCCGTCCGCCAAAACATGCGCCGGCGGGTTGAACAATGCGGATTTCGCCAGGATCCGCGTGCGTTCGGAAGCCGTCAGCTCGGCCGCGGAAATAGCGTTCATTGCACCGCCTCCGCAGCGCCGGCGGCCGCACCCGTCACCAGCGGGCACGCCTTCTCCAAAGCCTGATAGGCAGAAGCAAAGCCCTTCAGGCTGAACCGGTCGTTCGCCACGATACCCTTGGGACCAGGCAGCCGCACCGCGACACTGCTCTCGTGCCCGAAGGCAGCAATCGCCGCCTTGTTGTCACGTGCGAACGCCGACCGGCCGGCAATGTAGAACAACAGCCTGGTCGAACCGGCAATCAACGCTGCGTCCTCGTGCCCCGACAGAACCATGCCCGCACTGATCGCAGCCACGTCGTGGCTTCTGGGCCGCCGCGTCACGCTCAGCACGACATCGCCGCGCCCGACCAGCTTCTGCTGAGACAATTCAGCCCGCGTGAAGGCATAGCACACGACGGCGTCTCCCTCCGGATGGGTGGCCGCCTGCCACTCGCCGAACTTGCCGATGGAGTGCGGCATGGTCACAGCGCTGCCCAGCCCCGGCCTGGCCGGTTCAGCCGAAGCGGATAATCCAGCAAGGACAGAAAACAAGGCGGGCAAGACGGCGCGCATGCGCCGACAGATACGGCGCGCCTGTCCGGCAAACAAGCGCGGGGCTGGGTTGAAGGCAAGGCCAGGGGCGTCGTGCGAAGGCACGCTGCGCTGGGCCCCCTGGACCCCCACCAAAGGCAGGCCTTTGGAATCCTACTAAATAAGGGTCCTTGCGAGGGGGGCGCCAAGCCCTTCACCACAGCCTCGTTGCCCCCCTCTCAAGGACCCTTAACTAATGGTTCTAAGGACTTGTCCTTAGCGGGATCCAAGGGTCATGCGACTAGAGCATCATCCGACCAGACGGGATCAACCGTCGGATAAAGATGCTCGCTAAAACAAAGAGCTAGAGCATTTTCAGGCAGGCATCCTGATCCAATAAGGTCGGAAAATGCTCTAGCGTGCCTTCGCACGACGCCCTTGGCCTTACTTCATCCAGTCCGGCACTGTTTGCCTGAACACGGGCGCGCCGTGCCTCTCGGGCGCATGCGTGGTGTTCTGTCCACCGGCTGCGAGTTGTCGGTCTTGTCGACCGGCGGCGACGGGGCGTTCGGCGAAGCGGCCGTGTTGCAGGAGACGGTCGTAGAGGACGATGGCGCCGGCGACCGAGAGGTTGAGGGCGAACCGGGTCGGGATCTTGATGGTGTGGGTGCAGCGCGCCAGCAGGGCTGGGGAGAGGCCGCTGCGTTCCGGGCCCAGCACGTAGGCCGCGGAGAGCGGATGCCGGAAGCTGGGCAGGTCGATGGCTTCGTCCAGCAACTCCACGCCGACGAGGGCGCATTCGCGCGGCAGGGTGAAGTCCTCCAGGCTCTGGTAGCGCCAGAACGGCACGTGGCTCGGTGTGTCGGCGGTGTCGGACTGCCGGCCGGCGCGCGAGTCCCATCCTGCAGCGATGGAGAAGCAGAAGGCGGCCGAGAAGGCGTGTGCGGTTCGCAGGAGTGCGCCCATGTTGGCTGACTTGGACACCCCTTCGGCGCCGATGCCGAAGTAGCCGCGCGCGGGAGCAGGAGTCATTGCCGGACGAGAGCACAAAACAGCTTGTGTGGCAGAGGCGGACGGCGGCGCCTCCCGTGCTGATCATCTTCGGGGCGGCCGTGAAGGCCGGCGGACGGCCCTCTGGCGCGCTGCGCGACCGGGCGATGGCGGCGGTGGCGTTCGGCCGGCGGTTCCAGAACCCGGTCTATCTGGCGACCGGCGGTCTGGGCGAGCACCCGCCCACCGAGGCGCAGGCGATGCGCCGGTTGTTGCGCGAGGCGGGCGTCGATGACCGCTTCATCCTGCTCGAAGAGACGGCGACGGACACGTTGAGCTCGGTCGAGGCATGCGCCGCGATACTGTGCCGCCCGGGGCACACAGGCGCGGTCTATGCCGTGACGAGCGCGTATCACCTGCCGCGGTGTGTGTTGCTGCTGCGCCTGGCGGGCATTGCAGCGCATCCGGCGCCGCCGCCTGCGACCCGCGCATCCGCCAGTTTCCGCAAGCGATGGTGGTGGAGACCGCGAGAACTGCCTGCGATTCCTTATGACGCAGCCCTCCTCGGCGTCGGCCGGTTGCGCGGCCGGCTTGCGATCGGCCGCCGACGCGGCGGCTGATCGGCCGGTCAGCGTTCGGCTTCGTCGTTGTCCGGTTCGACTTCGAGCTCGCTGCCGAGCGCATCTGCCTCGTCTTCGAGGTCCGAGGTATCTTCCAGCACGCCGTCTTCGGCCTCGTCCTCGGTTGCTTCGACCTCGGCATCGCCGTCCGCATCTTCGAGGACCGGTGCCTTCTTCGGCTTGCGGTCTTCGACGACATTGCCGCCGCTACGCCTCGGCTTCGGCTGCTCGATCGGCTGCTCGGTGCCGCATTTCGGGCACACTGCAGGCGTTTTGGTCAGGTCGTAGAAGCGCGTTCCGCACGACACGCAGACGCGCTTCTGTCCCAGTTCTGGCTTGGCCATGGGCACCCTTACTTAAGGCAATCCGCGAAGGGCGCGGGCCATGCCACGGGCAATTGGGCTTGTCAAACGGCTTGCGCAGAGGTGCGGCCGGGGACCGGCGAACGGCATCACTGTGGCGGCCTTGCAAGGTGCGAAGACAGATTGCCACCGTCATAATTGCGGTATCGACAAGTGTTTGCCGCAACTTTAGGTAGCTTGCAGTTGTGTCGCCGCACGGCGACGTCGACGGCGGGGGGCCTTGTAATGACTGCGATCGCCTGGAAAGGCCCGGTGAACGGGGATTGGAGCAACGCGGCCGATTGGGCCGGCGGTGTGGTCCCGGGCGCTACCGACGACGTGACGATCGCCAGTTCTGGCGCCACGGTCACGGTCAGTGTGGCTGGCGAGATCGCGAATTCGCTGACCACGACATTGTCGGTGTTGTCGATCACCGCGGGGTCATTGGAAACGCTCAGCTTTGCCACCATGAACGGCGCGTTCCAGCAGAGCGGCGGCCTTTGGACGGCGTATGGCAGCGGTATCCTGTTCAGCGGTGGCGTGTTGCAAACCGGCGGAACGCTGTCCGTGCAGCAGGGCATGCTGGTGTCGAACAGCGCCTTCGCAGAGGCTGGCGGCCTGACGCAGATATACGGCGGCGCACAGTTCACCGGTCCGCTCACGATAACCAAGGGCGAGGTCGATCTGCGCGGCGGCAACATGTCGGTCGGTGGATCGCTCAGCATCAGCGGAAGCGGCACGCTGGCACTCGAGTCAGGCACTGCGACGCTGTCCGGCACCACCGTTCAGACCGGCGGCCTCATCAATCAGACGGGCGGCTACCTGGTTACTACCGGATCGTTCACGGAAAACGGCGGAACGATGTCGCTGGCCGGAGGTGCTGACTTCAAGGGCACGCTCGCGCTCCAATCCGGCACCATAACCACCCTCGGCGGCGCCATCATTTCCGAGCAATCGTTTAGCCAGAGTGGCGGCCTTCTCTATCTGAATGGCGGCGGCACGGATGTGTTCTACGGCAATGCCGTGCAGACCGGCGGCACGATCACCCTGCACTATGGCAGCCTGCTGTCGTACGGATCGTTCACCGAGAACGGCGGCGTGCTGAATTTGGGTTTCGGCGGCGGCACGTTCGATGGCAGCCTGACCGAACTTGCGGGCACGATCACGTCGACCGCGCCGCAACTGCTGGTCAACGGCGCATTTTCGCAGTCTGCCGGTGTTCTGGAGTTTCTCGGTGCAGACGCGATTTTTACCAACAGCTTCAAACAGGCGGTGGGCGGCACCATCGGTGTGCTGTCCGGTGCGTTGGAACTCGAAGGGCAGCACGACAGCCTCGCCGGGACGATTTCAGGCGCCGGCACGCTGCTGGTCGCCGCCGGCACGACGACGTTGCAGAGCGGCGTGGTGCTGTCGCTGCCCGCGGTCGAGGTCACCGGCGGCAGGCTCGTGTTTGCGTCGTCGTCGACTCTGACGAGCAACTTCGCGGCGTACAGCAACGGCGCCGTGTCGCTGGGCGGCAATACGCTGACGTTGACGGGTTACGCCACTCTGGGCG
>CAZZVF010000080.1:0-10446 GCA_964657355.1 uncultured Buchnera sp. | reverse complement strand
AGATAGAGGTCGGCCGCGGTGAATGTATCGCCCACCAGGAAGCCGCTCACGTCGACGGCTTTTTCCAAGACGTCCATGACCTTGGTGAAACTACCGTAGCCGGCCATCTTGTCGCGGCCAGGAGGCACCTCGAAGCCAAGAGCCTTGTTGGTGACAGCAGATTCCAGCGGCCCGGCAGCATAGAACAGCCAGCGATAGTAGGCGCCCCGCAGCTTGTCGCCGGGCGGCGGCGCCAGACCCGCTTGCGGGAAAGCATCGGCCAGATAGGCGCAGATTGCGGCGCACTCGGTCACCACCATGTCGCCGTGCCGAAGTGCCGGCACTTTGCCCATCGGATTGACGGCCAAGTACTCGGCCGCCTTCATAGACGTGTCGTAGCCCAGGAGTTCGGTTCGATACGGCTGCTCGACTTCTTCGAGCATCCAGCGCGCAATGCGTCCGCGCGACATCGGGTTGGTATAGAAGACCAGTCCGTCGGCCATGCCCGCTCTCCTGCTGCCGCACTCTCTTGCGCGGTCGTTGGCGCAACTCTCGCGCGCGATCGTGCAGTCACGCTAGAGCGTTTCCCGACCTTATCAAACCGGAACGCCGGCCGCGAAGTGCCCTGGCGCTTTGTTTCAAGGAGCATCTTTATCCGACGCATGATCCCATCTGGTCGGATGATTCTCTCGCTCCGGATGGCATTGGAACGCCAGGATGCTGCAGCTCGGAAATCGGCTCCGAGCGATGCATGGCCGGCTTTTCTGCAAGGCTGGTCGATTGGTTGGAATCGACGGGCGAGGCGCCATCTCGACCGTTCGGCGCGGTCTCCCGCTCGAGGTACTTCGCGGCCTCGTCCAGAGTACCGAGCGGCCGGGAAAACAAGTAGCCCTGGAAGATGCCGCACCGTTCCGCGCAGAGAAATTCGAACTGCTCCTGCGTTTCGACTCCTTCAGCCACACAATCCATGCCAAGGCTGGCGGCAAGCCCTACGATAGTGCGCGCGATGATGCCGCCGCGGCCCCCTGAGCCGATCTCCTTCACGAACGACCGGTCGATCTTCAGCCGGTCGATCGGCAGGCGAGACAGATGCGCAAGGGAGGCAAAACCGGTGCCGAAATCGTCGAGGGCTAGCGTGATGCCAAAGCTGCGCAGGTCCCTGAGTACATCCTCGATGCGAACGGCGGCTGCACCCAGCAGCACGGTTTCGGTCACTTCGAATTCCAGGTCGCTCGGTTGCAATCCATAACGGCGTATGGCGCGCTTGATTACTTGGAAAAAATCGACGTCGAGCAACTGGGCGGAGGCCACGTTCACTGCAACCCGCCCCGGCTCCAGCCCCATGGATTTCAGCTGGCTGATCCGCAGGAGCGCGGCTTCCAGAACGACGGTGCCGAGCGGGACGATGAGGCCAGTGTCCTCCGCCACGGGAATGAATTCGTTCGGCGGCACAAAACGCTCGCCGTCATGCCACCGCGCCAGGGCTTCGAAACCCGCGTGCTGGCCCATGATCGTGCGTTTTGGTTGCAACGCCACGGTGATGTGGCCGTCGGCGATGGCAACGCCGAGTGCAGCCGCAAGCCGGAAATGATGCTCAAGCTCCTGCGCTTGCTCGATCCGGAAGGCACACCAACGCGCACGCCCTCCGCGCTTGGCTTCGTACAAGGCCAGGTCGGCGTTCTTGATGAGCGTTGCGGGATCGATCCCATCATCCGGAAAGAAAGTGGCGCCAGCCGAGACGGTGACCCGGATGCTGTGTCCACCGAGTAGTGCCGGTGCCATCAGTGCCGCGTGGATCGTCGACAGCCTTTCCTTGGCGGCGTCTCCATCGCTCATGCCAAGCATCAGCACCGCGAACTCGTCGCCTCCCAGCCTTGCCGCGATGTCGCCGGGCCGGACCAGTTTGCGGATGCGCACTGCAATTTCGATCAGCAACAGATCGCCGATGTCGTGCCCTAGCGTATCGTTGATCTGCTTGAAGTGATCGATGTCGAACATCAGCAGCGTGCCGCAGGAAGGCCCCATGGGGCCCGGTTTATTAGCGCGACTTCCGGAAGTTGGAGACGAATTCACGGGCCGGCGGTCGGAGCGCTCCAGCGTGTCCTTCAGCACGCGGAGCAAGGAGGCGCGGTTCGCCAAGCCGGTGAGGGAATCATGGTCGACTTGCCTCCGCAGATCCGCCTCGGCGCGGGTAAGATCGGTTATGTCGGTCCGCACTCCGACAAGATTGCCTGTTGCCGAACGCTTTTCCCTCGCCTCGATGAAACGCCCGTTGGCGAGTTGCACCGTGCGCGGGGTCGCGGCGTCGCGGTGGCTGGCAATGGTGTTGTCGATCCACTTCTCCCTTTCCACGACGGACGCGCCGCGATCCAGGTACTCCCCGTTTTCGGCAAGGTTTCTTATCAAGGCGGGAAGCTTCACACCCTGCGCAGCAAAACCGACGCCGAGGGGAAACATGGCTCCATACGCCTGGTTGGTCAGCAGAAGCCGTTCTTCGCTGTCGTAAGCGATGACGGCCACCGGCAACGTGTCGAGCACGTCGCGCAGCAACGACTCGGCTTTTCGCCGCTCATGCGCTTCGTGGCGCAAGGCTTCTTCAGCTTGCCGGCGCATGGTGATGTCGTTCTCGACCGCGATGAACCCACACGGCATGCCGTCGGCATCGAGCAGTTTGGTGCAGGTGATCGCCATCCAGTATTTCTCGCCCGACTTGGCGTAGCTGAGTATCTCGACCGAGAAGCCCTCGCCGGCCGCGATCCTTTCGCGGATGTGCGCGCTTGTCGCCGCATCTGTTTCCGGCCCGTGCAACAGCGTTCCTGGCCAGCGTCCGTGGGCTTCGTCGAGGCTGTAGCCGGTGCGGCTGCAGAACGCCTCGTTCACCCATTCGGTGTTACCCGCGCAGTCGGTGATCACCACCGCGTTGGTCATCTGGCGCACGACGAGGGCCAGGCGCTCGGCGCGCTCGCTCAGGTCATGACGCGCCGTCACGTCCTGCATACTGCCGGTCAGCCGTACGGTCCTGCCGTTTTCCTGATAGGAAAATCCGCGTGAGTTCACCCAGATGTGCCGCCCCTTGGCTGTGACGAGTTGCAGTTCCAGGTCATAGGAACTGCCCAAGGTCACGGCCCGGCGGACCGCTTCGTCGATAATGAGCCGCGAGGCAGGCGTATAAAAAGCGAGCGCTGCCTCCAGGCTCGGCGTCGGACCCACCTCGATGTCGTGGATGTAGAACGTGCCCGGGTTCCACCTGAGCACGCGAGTTACGCAATCGAAGTCCCAGCCGCCGACGCCAGCAGCCTCTAGCGATCGAGAAGCGAAATCATCCCCATCCATCAGCGAACCTGTCTCCGGGCGTGAACACGCGGCCCCGGCGATGATGCGCTCTTCAGATGGACGACTGGTTAATCGGACTGGATACCGCCCATGCCGCTCAGGCGAACAGCGCCTGGCCGACGAATTCGCCTTCGCGTGCTCCAGGAGGCACAGCGAATAGTCCACCGCCGACATGTGTGGTGAACTGGTTGAGCGCATCCAGCTTCGACATCGGCGTGAACATCTTCACGAACCCGGTTCGCGGATCGCGCTGGTAGGCGATGAAGAACAGGCCGGCATCGTATTCGAGGCCCTGGCGCCACGGGGGCCAGCGCTCGGCCACCGTGTTGACGCCATCATTATAAGAGAAGGCGCGGCGGAGGATCTGCGCGCCGCCATTACTCGCGGCCGCAGCCATGCGGACATGGGCGTTCATGGCGACCACCGGATTGCCGTCCTTGTCGGATGCGTCGAGGTCGAGCGCGTCGAACTCGTTCCGGCCCGTCAGCGGGGCGCCCGAGGACTTGCGCCGGCCGATCGTTTGTTCCTGAAAATCGGTGTCGGTGTCGTCCCAGTGTTCCAGCGCAATGCGGATGCGCCGCGCCACGAGGTAGCTGCCGCCGCGCATCCAGGCAGGCCCCTCGTCGCCAGCCCATACGACCTCGTCGTGGTTCACCGGGTTCGGCACAGCGCCAGCCGCTGAAGCCTCCTCCGGACGGCGGGCGAGCGGGTTTTGCGTGCCGTCGCGGAAGCCCATCAGGTTGCGCGGCGTGTCCTGGGCCGCGGCATTCGGCGTGAAACCGCCCTGGGTCCAGCGCAGCACGGCGACACCGCGAGCCAGCCGCGCAAGCTGGCGCACCGCATGGAACGCCACCTGCGGATCGTCCGCACAGGCTTGCACCGAGAGGTCGCCGCCGGTTCTGGCAGGGTCAAGCTGATCGCCGTTGAAGGTCGGAAGATCGATAAGCGGCGCCGGGCGCCTGGCTGCCAGGCCGAAGCGATCCTGCCCCTGGTGATGGAACAAGCCCGGACCAAAGCCGAAGGTAAGGGTGAGCCGCGCCGGAGCGAGGCCCGCCGTCTCGCCGGAATCGGGCAATGCCGTGGTCGGTGCCTGGTCGTAGTTCGATGCCGATGCGGCGGCATGATCGGCCGCTTGCACAGGCTTGACCGGGTCGATGGCCAGGCCTTGCGTCAGCCGCGCCGAGGCGTCGGTCCAGGAACGCAGCAGGCCTGCGATCTCGGCCTTCTTGTCTGTAACGACGTCGAAGGCGGCGAAATAGGTGTGGTTCTGGCGCGCGGTCAGTATACCGCCCTGGTGCTCGCCCCAGAACGGCTCGATGAGCGCCCTGCCCTCGGCCTGGCCTGACCTGTTGATGCCTTTGTCGGCCGGCGTATCGGCCGAAGCGCGCGCCGTACCGGCGGCTGCGATCAACGCGCCGGCGCTGCCGAGAAATCCTCGGCGGGAGGAGAAGGGGCAGCCGGACATCATTTTCAGACCAGTCTCAATGAGCCAGGACGAGCGCGTTCAGCTCGTCCTCGACATAGTAGAACCCGTCGCCCGAAGGCGTGATGGCAATGCCGAACAGGTCGCCGTTTCCAGGCGGCTGCTGCGCGCGATTGGCGTCGATCCACTGGGCGTAAAGCTGGCGCCCGGTGGCGGCATCGATCTCCACCACTTGGCCATTCTTTCCGTTCACCGCAAGCAGATGGCCGTTCGGCGCGGTGGTGAGGGCCAGCGGCCGCCGCAGGAAACCGTCCGTGGTGACGGTGCGGCCAAGCCCGGCGCTGTCGGCGCGTGTGACGGCATCCGGAATGGCGCTGATCCGGTTGGCAATGGCGTCCGAAACGTAAAGCGTGCCGTCCTTGCCCAACGCGAGTCCGGTCGGCCCGATCATGAACACCTCGCGGTCCGCCTTCTGGCCGAACCCGTGACCGATCACCGTCTCATGCGCGAGCACAGGCTTGCCGCCGGCCGGCACCGTCACATCGAGGCGAAGCACGGCGGCATTGGTCAGCACCTTCTGGCCGGGAGCCTGGACGCCATAGCCGGCCATGCTGACGAACAGGGTGGCGCTGTCGCCACGGTCGATCACCGCCATGTTGCCCCATGGACCATCGATCTTGCTGTCCGCCCACACGCCGGCAACCTGGCCCCGCGCATCGAGAAGGATAATGCATCCCTTGCCGCGGGTGGCCGTGGTGCCGTCCTGGCTCGGCGCGCTGCCAACGATGACCCAGCCGGTTTTCAGCACCGCCATGGCGGTCGAAAGCCCCACCCCGCCCGGGCATCCAGGCAGCGCACGCGGAATGCGGGCAAAGGTGGTGAGCGCCCTGGTCGAAGGCGTGAAAGCGACGATGGTGCTGCCGAGCCCCTGCAGATTGCCGCTATTGTTGAAATTGGTGACCAGCACGTCGTCCTTGTGCACGCCTCCGAAATCCGTCGGTGCAATGACGATCGCGTAAGGATTTTGGTCACCGTTTTCAGGCACGGTGGAGGTGAGCAGCGTGTGCCTGTGGATCGTCTCCAGGAAGCCCTGGGGAACATCGGCGCGCACTGGAACAGCCAGGCCGAGGAGTGAAGCCGAGAGTGCCGCAAACAGGGCGAAAGACCGGATCATAGCTGTGATCTTCCTTTAGAACGTCACGATGGTGCGGATGCCGAACACCGCTTCGTTGCCGACGCGTTGGCCTGCCACATTGGGATCCGGGATGCCGCCGCCAGGGGTGAACACATACTGGAAGTCGGGCTGCACGACCCACCAGGGCACGATCTGAGCCTGATAGGTGAGCTCGATGAAGCTCTCGCTCGACCGGATCGGGATCGGGCTGCCGTAGCGCGATGTGGCAAAGTCTAGCTCGGACGCGGCGCCGCTGATCTTGGCGATGCCGAAACCCAGGCCGATGGAGTCGTTATTGCGCCGTTCGGTCGGCGCCTTGAAGGTGACACCGGCATTGAGGCTGAAATCGGCCAGGTTGCGGTCGCCGGGCGCGCCCATGATGCGCGCGAAGAGTCCGACGGCGCGGTTGGCGTACAGGTCCGGCTGCCAGATCGTCTGGTCGAACACGCCGTAGATGCTCCAGTTGCCGCGCTTGCGCTCTCCGATGCCGTTGCTGTCCGGATCCGCGAGCGAGACGCCGCTGGTGTCATAGCGCTGGTCCGGGAAGGCCGCCGTGTCGTACCAGCCGCCGATCTTGTAGAGGCCAGGCAGGCCGGCACTGGCGTTGGTGTCCATCTGCCCGAGCGACGGCAGGTTCAGGGCATATTGCACTTCCCCGATGATGAAGGCGCCCGTGTTGGTGTGGAAGCCGGCGCCGGATTGCTCGCCGCCACGCACCTGGCTGTCGTCCTCGAACGGGCCGCCGGGCGGGTTGTCGCTGTAGATGCCGGCCTGCACGGTGAATGGGCCCCAGGGCTGCACCCGGACGCGCGCGCCCAGCGACGACAATGGATAGGCGGGCCCGCCGGCATAGAGGTCGACCGACGGCAGCAGCGGCCATCCCATCATGGTGTTGATGAACAGGCTCGAGCCGGCGCTGGCGAAGAACTCCTGGTCCACGCTCTGCTGGCCGATGCGGAAATCGAGCCGGCCCTCGAGCAGCGACTGGTCGTACCAGAGTTCCCAGAGCCGGGTTGCCCGCTCCGCCTCGATGCCGCTGGCGGTCTGCAGGGTCGCGAGGTTGTCCGCCGAGAAGTTGCGGCCATGGATCTGCAGGGCGCTGACATTGAACGTGCCGCCTGGCCAGCCGAAGGCACGCTGCGTGTCGAGCTGCAAGGTCGCCGTGGTGAGCCCGGTATAGACGGCGCCCCGGTTCACACCGCCTGTCGCGTTGCCGAACAGCTCACTGGTTTCGATGACATCCAGGCTGATGCCGTACTGGCCGAGGAGCGTACGCAGGCCGAACGCATCGCCCAGAAGATTGCCGCGGGAGGCGCCGAACAGCCCGGTGGCAAAGCCCGGCTCGGCCTGCTGTCCGCTGAACGGCGCCGTCTGGCCCGCATAGTCGGGCGTGCTTTGCGTCGGCGGCGTGGCCCGCGCTGCAAGCGGGATCGCCGCCATCGCCGTGGTCAGAAGCAGCTTGTGTATCGTCGAACCCGGCATGAACGCCTCCGTCGCCGCAATCGTAAATGCGACGCATTCTCAACTACAGGACGGAAGGGCGTCGGTCAAGTGGTCAGGCTGGCGTCAGCAAATGCCGATTCAGACCGGAAGCGTCACGGTGGCACGGGCACCGCCCCGGCCACGGCAGTTGGCGATCACCACGTCGCCGCCATGGGCACGCACGATGTTGCGGGCGATCGGCAGGCCGAGACCCGTGCCGCCGGTCTCCCGGTTGCGGCTGTCCTCGACGCGGTAAAACGGTTCGAAGATGCGTTCCAGTTCGCTCGGAGGCAGTCCGGGTCCGTCATCCTCGACAGTGATCGCAATCATGCCGCTATCGGGACCGGCAAGCATCACCCGGGCGGCATCGCCGTACTTGACGGCGTTGCCGATCAGGTTGGCGAAGGTGCGCTTCATGGCGACGATGCGGCCGGTGATGGTGAGATGCGCGGGCCCCTCGTAGGACAGCTTGTCCGCAACATCCGGCCGCGCGTCGGACGCGTCGTCGAGCACCGTGCGCAACAGGGCTACCAGGTCGAACGGACTGGCGGGTTCGGTATCGTTGGTGTCCCGTCCAAAGGCGAGAGTCGCGGAAACCATGGTGTCGAGCTCATCGAGATCGGCCATGAATTTCTGCCTCTGCTCGTCGTCCTCGATGAATTCCGCCCGCAGCTTGAGGCGGGTGATGGGCGTGCGCAGGTCGTGGCCGATGGCGGTCAGCAGGAACGTGCGGTCCTGCACGAAACGCCTGATGCGCTCGGCCATGGTGTTGAAGGCGATGGCGGCGCGCGAGACTTCGATCGGGCCGGCCTCGGGCATCGGCGGCGCATTCACGTCTCGGCCGAGGCGTTCGGCGGCTTCGGCCAACAGCACCACGGGCAATGTCAGCCGGCGCACGGCCCAGAACGACAGGGCGGCCGCGGCGACGGTCATCAGCACGAAGGCGACCAGGAAGGTGGTGGAATGCCACGGCCGCGGGCGCGGCACCGGCATGTGCAGGATAAGCCAGCCCTGGTCGGGAAACCTCATGCCGATGACGATGACGCCGTCCCAGGGCATGCCGCGGAACACGATTTCGCCGGGGCGATTGACCGGCCGCACTGGCACGAGGCGCATGTTGACGCGGATTTCGCCGATATAAGGCTGCCGCGTGGGCCCCGGGATCGCCGGTGGCAAGGTGGCGATCTCGGCGGCGACGCCGGTGCCGAGTTCCATCTCCTTCAGCGCGGCCGGTCGTTCGCTCACCGACGTCGCCACCGCCGAGCGGTAGATGCCCATGGCGCGGATACCGATGTCCCGCAGTGCTGCGAAGCGCTGCAGCTCGATCCGGTCGAGCGCATGGATCGTGAGGCCTGCGCCCTGCACCAGGATGAGCCCGATCAGCAACGTCATGACCGTCCGGCTCGCCAGACTATCGGGCACCAGCCGCCGCAACCACGCACCCACTGTCAGATCCATCTCCCTTCTGGGCTGGAGCTTTATGCGCTCAAGCGCGGTCGACCTCGGCGGCGAGGACATAGCCTCCGCCGCGAACCGTCTTGATCAGCTGGGCGTGGCGGCCGTCGTCTTCCAGTTTGCGGCGCAGGCGGCTGATGGCGACGTCGATGGCGCGGTCGAACGGCCCCGCTTGGCGGCCACGCAGCAGGTCGAGCAGCATGTCGCGGGTGAGAACGCGGTTGGCGCGATCGACCAGGGCGATCAGCAGGTCGTACTCGCCGCCCGTCAGCGCCACCTCGGCACCATCTGGATTGAGCAGGCGCCGGCGCGAGGGCTCCAGTGTCCAGCCGGCGAAGCGGATCGCCCGCGAGGTCGGCTCGACCAGCTTTTCGGCCCGCTCGGAGGTGCGGCGCAGCACGGCTCTGATACGTGCCAGCAACTCGCGCGGGTTGAATGGCTTCGGGACATAATCGTCGGCGCCGAGCTCGAGCCCGATGATGCGGTCGGTCTCCTCGCCCATGGCCGTGAGCATGACGATCGGCACGTCCGACTGCGAGCGCAGCCAGCGCGCGACGTCGAGCCCGCTTTCGCCGGGCAGCATCAGATCGAGCACCACGAGCTGGTAGTGGCCGAGCGGCCAGTGGCGCCGTGCCTCCCGCCCGTCGCGTACGGCAGTCACCCGGAACCTGTTACGTTCGAGGAAGCGGGCCAGGAGTTCACGGATCTCCCGGTCGTCGTCCACGATGAGAATATGCGGCATTGTCTCCATGGGCGGGACCTTACGCATTTCGCAGTGTTGCGGAACCCAGGTGTTTCATTACGTTGCAGATTGATCCTGACAGGCGAGCTTCAGGGCCGTTACTTTTGTCGGGAGCCAAAACTTGGCATACAACCACGCGGTGAAAACGACACCGGTAAATCCCGAAATCGTTCCAGGTTCGTTTCCATCATGGGCCGCGGCAGGGCTGCGATCGCTGGCCCGGGCGGATGCGGATCTCGGCCGTATCGAGCGGGAGGCCGGCCCGTTGCCGTGGCGGGTGCGGCAGGTCGGATTTCCAGGATTGTTGAACGCCATCGTCGGGCAGCAGATCAGCAACCAGGCTGCGGCTGCGATCTGGCGACGGCTTTGCGCCCTGCCCGGCTGCCATGAGCACGAGGGATTCCTGTTGCTCACCGACGAGGAACTGCGTGCAGCCGGCCTGTCGCGCCCGAAGATCGCCCATTCGCGCGCAGTGGCGGAGGCCTTCAGCAGCGGCCTGCTGGAGACATCGACGCTGGCTGCGATGAGCGACGAGGCGGCCGTCAAGGCGCTGTCGGGCGTGCGGGGGCTGGGTGTTTGGTCGGCCGAAATCTACTTGCTGTTCGCACTCGAGCGGCCTGACGTGTTCCCCGCCGGCGATCTGGCGCTGCAGGCAGCGGCGGCCGACCTCAAGGGGCTGCCCAGCCGTCCGACTGCGCCGAAATTGCGGGACATGGCTGCGGCCTGGCAGCCGCACCGGGCATTGGCAGCCCGGCTGCTGTGGCATTGGTGGCGGCACCGGACCGGACGGCCCGGCATGGATGATCCCCCGTGAGGCTGCTCTATGCAGCCGATATGGATGATCCTCTATGAGGCTGC
>CAZZVF010000079.1:0-10460 GCA_964657355.1 uncultured Buchnera sp. | reverse complement strand
ACTCATCCAAGCAGCGCCTGCGCGCAGGCATCCAGGATCGCGCTCTCGTCGAGGCCGTATTCCCGGTAGAGGTCGGGAATGTCGCCGCTCTGGCCGAAGCGGTCGACACCGAGCGGGACGACACGCTGGCCGCGGACGCCGCCGAGCCACGCCAGGGCGGCGGGATGACCGTCGAGGATGGTGACGACGGCGCCACCCGGACGCAGCGGCGCCAGAAGCGTCTCGATGTGGCTGCTCGTGTGGTGCCCTTCCCGCCGCGCCTTCTGGGCCGCGATCCAGCCGGCATGCAGCCGGTCGGGGCTGGTAACGGCGAGCAGCCCGGCCTCCGGCACATCCTCGCGCAGGGCCTCGAACGCCGCTTCGGCCTCCGCCGCCAAGGGCCCCTGATAGGCCAGCGCGATCGCAGCGCCCGGCTGCGGCTCCACCACCCAATGGCCGCCCGCGATCACCGATGCCGCATCGAGTTTGCGTGGCTTGTGCATCAGCGCCCGGGTCGAGAGGCGCAACCACACCGCCGAGCCGTCCGGCTGCTGCATGAACTCCAGCGCCCAGCGCAGCAGGATCGCCAGTTCGTCCACGTAGGCCGGCTCGTAGCTCGCCAGCCGGTCCTGCGCGATGCCGATCAGCGGCGTGTTGACCGACTGGTGCTGGCCGCCCTCCGGCGCCAGGCTGATGCCCGACGGGGTGGAAACGAGCAGGAATCTTGCATCCTGGTAGCAGGCGTAGATCAGCGCATCGAGGCCGCGGTTCACGAACGGGTCGTACACCGTGCCGATCGGCAGCAGCCGGGCACCCGACAGGGCGTGGCTCAGACCGGCGGCCCCCAGCAGCAGGAATAAATTCTGCTCGGCGATGCCCAGCTCGATATGCTGGCCGCCCGGGCTCATGCCCCAGCGCTGCGTGCTCGCCACCTTGGTGTCGCGGAAGACGTCGTTGCGCGTGTGGCGGTCGAACAGGCCGCGCCGGTTGACCCAGGGACCGAGGCTGGTCGAGACCGTCACGTCCGGGCTGGTCGTCACGATGCGCGCGGCGACGGCCTTCCACGGACCCTCGGCGCGGCCGATCTCGCCAAGGATTTCGCCGAAGCCCGCCTGCGTCGAGACGATCCGGCCCGCGAGCCTGGCCAGCGGCACCGCCTCTGGCAGGGCGATCACCGGCGGGGAAAACACGCGCCCCGTCGGCGTCAGCTTCACCGCGAACGGGCATTCGTCGATGAAACGCTGCAACTCGGAAGCGGGCAGGTCGAGCCCCTCGAAGCGGTCCCACTCGTGCCCCGGCCGCACCCCCATGCCGGTGCGGAACGCCTCCATCTGCTCGCGGGTCATCAGCCCGGAATGGTTGTCCTTGTGGCCGGCGAACGGCAGCCCCATGCCTTTTATGGTGTAGGCGATGAAGCAGGTCGGCCGGTCATCGGCCTCGGCCTGGCTCAGCGCCTCCAGGATCGCCTCGATGTCGTGGCCGCCGAGATTGGTCATCAGGTCGCCGAGCTCGGCATCGCTCATCGGATCGACGATCGCCCGTATGCCCGGCTGGCGGCCGAGATCGGCCAGCAGCGCCGTACGCCAGGCCTCGCCGCCCTGGAATGTCAGCGATGCGTAGAGGCTGTTCGGGCATTCGTCGATCCAGCGCCGCAGCGCCTCGCCGCCGGGGCGGGCGAATGCCGCCTCCTGCAGCCGGCCGTGCTTCAGGCGGACCACGTTCCATCCCATGTCGCCGAACAGGCCCTCGAAGCGGCCGAACAGGCGGTCCTGCACGACGGAATCGAGGCTCTGGCGGTTGTAGTCGACGATCCACCAGACGTTGCGGACGTCGTGTTTCCAGCCTTCGAGCAACGCCTCGTAGATGTTGCCCTCGTCGAGTTCGGCGTCGCCGGCGATGGCGATGTGCCGGCCGGGCTCCAGCCCCTCGGCCATCATGCCGTGCAGCCTGACGTAATCCTGGATCAGCGCCGAGAAGCTGGTGGCCGCGACACCCAGCCCGACCGAGCCGGTGGAGAAATCGACCTCGGCGCCATCCTTGACCCGGCTCGGATAGGCCTGCGCGCCGCCGAAACTGCGCAGGCTGGCCATCTTCTCCTGCGTCTGGCGGCCGAACAGGTAGTTCGCCGCATGGAACACCGGGCTCGCATGCGGCTTCACCGCGACACGGTCCTGCGGCCGCAGCTTGGCAAAATACAGCGCCGTCATGATCGAGATTACCGAGGCGCAGCTCGCCTGGTGGCCGCCGACCTTCAACCCGTCGCGGCTCGGCCGCAAATGGTTGGCGTTGTGGATGGTCCAGGCGGAGAGCCAGAGCAGCTTGCGCTCGATCTGCCGCAAGGTGTCGAGCCGCGACAGGGAGTCCCGCCTCAATCCAGCAACCGGCGCATTCATGGGCGTGGTCTCCTCCGGGTGATCTTCGGCCGGCTTGGACGGCTTCTGTCAGCCACCTAGTTAAGCGGTGTCGTGCAACGGGCCAACAGGCCAAAGCAGAACGCGTCACCACCAGCAACCCGCGGCCTTGCCTTGCCACCCTCCGGCAAGCCATACCCGCCGCGCCTGCCACCTCGGAGCCCACGCGTCCCATGATGTATTTCAGCCGGGCGAAGACCCTTTCGATCCTGGGTGTTTGCGTCCTCGGCCTGTTCCTGTGCCTGCCGAACCTGTTCGATGCGCCGAACGCCTGGATCCCCTGGCGGCGGGTTCATCTGGGTCTGGACCTGCGCGGCGGCTCGTATCTCCTGATGCAGGTCGACATGGATGCGGTCCGGCGCGAGCGGCTGGATGCACTGGCCGACAATGCGCGGTCGGTGCTGCTGAAGGAACGCATCGGCTACCAGAACCTGGCGCCGCAGCAGGCCCAGCAGCGCGTCTTCCTGCATTTGCGCGATCCCTCGCAGCACGATGCGGCGGTGGCGGCCCTGAAGACGGTGCCGATGTCGGTGCCCACGGAATTCGAGGTCGACGATCAGGCCGGCGGAAATCTGGCCATGGTACTGTCGCCCGCGGCCCTGACGCTGACGGCGACGCATGCGGTCGAGCAATCGATCGAGATCGTGCGGCGCCGCATCGACGAGACCGGCGTGGTCGATCCGCAGATCGCACGCCAGGGCACCGACCGGATCGTGGTCCAGCTGCCGGGTGTCGAAGATCCCGAGCGGATCAAGCAGCTGCTCGGCCAGACCGCGAAGATGACATTCCACCTGCTCGACGAGAACGCGATCCCCGGCGCGGCGGCCGGGCCGGGCGTGGAAATCCTGCCGGGCACGGATAACCCGGCCGAGACGCTGCCGATCCGCAAGCATGTCGAAGTGGATGGCGCGGACCTCACCGACGCGCGTGCGGGAACCAGCCCACAGACCGGCGAGTGGGTGGTGAACTTCACCTTCGACAGCCTGGGCGCGCGTCGCTTTGCCGAGACGACGCGCGACAACGTCGGCAAGCGCTTCGCCATCGTGCTCGACAACAAGTGGATCAGCGCGCCGGTGATCCGCGATGTCATCGCCGGCGGTCACGGCCAGATCAGCGGACATTTCGATGCTACCAGCGCCAACAACCTGTCGGTCCTGCTGCGGGCCGGCGCGTTGCCGGCACCGCTGACGGTGGTCGAGGAGCGCACCGTGGGTCCCGAACTCGGCGCCGACAGCATCCGCGCCGGCGCGTTGTCGCTCGGCGCCGGCTTCCTGCTGGTCGTCGGCTTCATGGGCACGTTCTACGGGCTGTTCGGCTGGTATGCGAACCTCGCTCTGGTGGTGAACCTGATGCTGATGGTCGCCGTGCTGTCGCTGTTCCAGGCGACGCTGACGCTGCCGGGCATGGCCGGATTGCTGCTCACGCTGGGCATGGCGGTCGACGCCAACATCCTGATCAACGAGCGCATCCGCGAGGAGGCGAAGAACGGCCGCTCGCCGCTCAATGCGATGGAGACGGGGTTCCGCCGTGCCTATTCGACCATCCTGGACAGCAACGTCACCGCGTTCCTGGCGCACGTCATGCTGTTCGTGTTCGGCACCGGTCCCGTAAAGGGTTTTGCGTTGACGATAACGGTTGGCATCGCGACGACGCTGTTCACCGCCACCGTGCTCGCCCGCATGATGATGGTCCGCTGGTACGTGGCGCGCCGTCCTGCACTTCTTCCTGTCTGAGGCGGGCAACACACCATGTTCATGCGCCCGATGTTCCGTTTCGTTCCCGACAACACCCGGTTCGCTTTCATGCGCGCACGGTATTTCGGGCTGGCCGGTTCGTTCCTGCTGTCCGCCTTGTCGATCGGGCTGTTTTTCTATCCTGGGTTGCGGCTTGGGATCGACTTCAAAGGCGGCATCGTCATGGAGGCGCGCACGCCAGCGCCCGCCGATTTCAACAAACTGCGTGTGTCCTTCGCCAAGGATTCGGTGCCGACCGCCGGCTTGCAGCGCTTCGGCGCGCCCGATGACGTGCTGATCCGGCTCGATGCGCAACCGACCGAAGCGGCAAACCAGGCGTTGCAGGGCCGCGTGCGCGCAGCCCTCGAGCAGGCTCAGCCGGGCACCAAGATCCTGCGTGCGGACGTGGTCGGCGGTTCGGTGAGTTCCGAACTGTTCCGCGACGGCGTGCTGGCATTGGTCATCAGCCTCGCCATGATCTTCGCCTATATCTGGTTCCGTTTCGAATGGCAGTTCGCCGTCGGCGCCGTGGTGACGCTGCTGCTCGACGTGACGAAGACGATCGGATTCCTCGTCATCACGCGCATCGAGTTCGATCTCGTGATGGTTGCGGCCATCCTCACGATCATCGGCTATTCGACCAACGACAAGGTGGTCGTGTACGACCGGGTGCGTGAGAACCTGCGCAAATACAAGTCGATGCCGTTGCGCGAGTTGATCGATCTGTCGATCAACGAGACGCTGAACCGCACGCTAGGAACCTCGTCCACCGTGTTTTTGGCAAGTGTGCCGCTGGCTTTGTTCGGTGGCCCGACACTCTCGGGTTTCGCCATGGCCATGCTGTTCGGCATCGCCATCGGCACGGTGTCTTCCATCATGATCGCAGCGCCGATCCTGCTGCTCCTGGGTGAAAACAGGCTGCGGCGCGAAGTGACCGCAGCGCCGGCGCGCGCCCCGCTGGAGAAAACCGCGGGTTGATAAGAACATCGCGCGGACATTAATCGCGGGCTGAGACGTCTTTTTCGTCTTGATTTAACGACAACAGTGGCGACTTTCGGCAAAAAGGTGCACGGTGTTGCCGCGCACGTTTCGGATTGCGTAGTTCCGCGACCGTTGTGAGGGTCGCTGGCGCTTTCCGGTTTGGCCGCTGAGGTGCTGGCGTTGCGTGAGGATCAATCGAGGACAATGGGCAGCCTGTACGACCAAGCCCAGACCCGTATCCTGCTGGTCGGAGCCGATCAGGACTGGACTGCGGCGGTGCGTTCCGCTGGATCCACCCTCGGCGCCGCGGTGGATACGCGGCGGACTGTCAAGGAGGCCATTGCCCGGTTGTTGCAGCCGCGGCGGCCCTATTCGCACGTGCTGGCGCAAGGCAATCTCGACCGCCGCTCGATCGACGC
Source organism: uncultured Buchnera sp. (assembly GCA_964657355.1). Classification (GTDB taxonomy): domain Bacteria; phylum Pseudomonadota; class Alphaproteobacteria; order Acetobacterales; family Acetobacteraceae; genus BOG-908. The sequence goes on along the minus strand of CAZZVF010000079.1, from coordinate 4,937 downwards.
CCTTGCCGGGCTGCTCGACGAGGTCACCCGGCAGCCGGCCTTCCTGATCCTGCTGGGCGAGGAAGCGGGCTCGAACACCGTGGTGCCGCACGTCGCTTACCCGGACGCGATGGGATTGCTCGAGGCAATGGCCACCGGAGCGCTGAACGGCAACGGTAACGGAACGAGCGCGCACGAGCCCGATCTCACGGCGCCGCAGGTTGCCGCCTCGCTCCACAACCGGTTGGTGCACATGCGCTTCCAGCCCATCGTCGGCGCGGTCGACCTCGAGCCCGACGGGTTGGAATCCCTGGCGCGGCTGCACCACCCGGACCGCGGCATCGTGCATCCCGGCAACTTCATTCCGCAGGCCATGGACAATGGCATGGAGCGGGTGCTGTCGGGTGTCGGAGCGGCCCGGACCATGCTCGAGTTGCGCGGCCTGCAGTGCCCGCCCGGCATGTTCGTATCGGTCAATCTACCGGTGGAGACGGTGTTGCACCCCGAGGCGGTGGCCCGGGCGACGAAATTATGTGCCATCGCAGGGGCCAAACCGGAAAACATCGTCATCGAAGTGCTGGAGACCCCCGACGCGCCGGACTATGCAGCGCTGACCACCGCGTTGCAGGCGTGGCACCAGGCGGGTTTCCGCACCGCCATCGACGATGCCGGTCCCAATCTGCCCCATTGGCGCCGCATGATCGACCTGCCGTTCGACATCCTGAAGCTCGACGGCGTTATGGTGGCCGATCCCGCACACCACAGGATGACTGCGGAAATCGTGAGTGCCGCGCGGAAACGCGGGTTGTTCGTCGTGGCCGAGGGCATCGAGAACGAGCAGATCATGACCCGTATGCAGGAACTCGGCGTCGACGGGCTGCAAGGTTTCTTCGTCTGCCGCCCGCTTCCTGGCATGGCCATACCCGTCTGGCTCGATCAGAAACGCCCTGGCGCGCTTCCAGAGGATCCGGCGCAGTTCTAAGCGCGTGGCGGCATCATGCCGGCCTTTACGACGACAGCGGCTCGGCGATGCTTTCGAGGGATTTGCCTTCGGCGTCGATGCCGAGCCTGAATTCGATGAAGGCGGCGGCGATCATCAGGACCGCGGCGGCGGCATAGCCCCACGAGACTTCGCTTATGCCGGCGCCGATAAGCCGGCCGAACAGCCAGGGTGCGGCGACGCCGCCGACCAGCGTGCCGAGGGCGTAGAACATCGCGATCGCCAAAGCGCGTGTCTCGAGCGGGAAGATCTCGCTCGCGGTGAGATAGGCCGAACTCGCGGCCGCGGATGCGACGAAGAAGATCGCGACCCAGGCTGCGGTCTGCGTCCAGGCGGTGAAGATGCCGGCGGAAAACCCCCAGGCCGTGCCGAGCAGAAACAAGCCGGAGAGCGCGAACGTGCCGGAGATCATCTTGCGGCGGCCGATGGTGTCGAACAGGTGGCCGAGCAGCACCGGGCCGGCGAAGTTGCCGAGCGCCAAAGGCAGCACGTAGAGCCCGATATCCTCCGGATGCACGTTGTAGGCGCGGGTCAGCACCAGGCCGTAGGTGAAGAACACCGCGTTGAACAGGAAGGCCTGGGCGACCATCAGCGAGAATGCCAGGAAGCTGCGGCCGCGATACTTGCCGAGCATGGCGCTGAAGATGAGGCCGAAGCCGAAGCTGGTCTTGGGGTGCACGGTGAGCTTGCCGCAGGCCGGACCGAGCGCGCCGCCACCGCTTTCGCTGACTTTCCTCTCGACGTCGGCCACGGTCTTTTCCGCCTCCTCGATGCGGCCGTGAGTGACCAGCCAGCGCGGGCTTTCGGGCACGAACCGGCGCAGCAGCAGCACGCCGAGGCCGAGCACGCCGCCGATGCCGAAGCCGATGCGCCAGCCGAGCATGGGGGAGACGACCGAGCCGCCGAGCAACAGGAGCGAGCCGGCGGCCCCGATTGCGGCGCCGCCCCAATAGCTGCCGTTGACGATGAGGTCGATGCGGCCGCGCAGACGGGCCGGGATGAGCTCGTCGATGGCCGAGTTGATGGCCGCGTATTCGCCGCCGATGCCTAAGCCCGTGAGGATGCGGAAGCAGGCGAGCGAGACGAAATTCCACGAACACGCCGAGGCGAGCACGCCGGCGACGTAGAGGCCGAGCGTGATGTTGAACACAAGGCGGCGGCCGAAGCGGTCGGTCAGCCAGCCGAAGAACAGCGCACCGACGACAGCACCCGCGACATAGGCCGAGGCGAGCGTGCCGATATCCTGCGCGGTCAGCGCCAGGGTCCGCTTGTCCTGCAGCATGGGCCCGATCGAGCCGACGATGGTGACTTCGAGCCCGTCGAGCACCCAGGTGATGCCGAGGGCGATGACGATGAGCAGGTGGAAGCGGCTCCAGGGCAGCCGGTCGAGCCTGGCCGGGATGTCGGTTTCGATCGCCTCGCTTTGGGCCAGTTGCGCGCCGCTCATGCTGTCATCCTCTCCACGTCATCGGCTGCGCCGTCGAGCCAAGCAGAACATCGTGGTGCGGCAACGGTTGCGAGACGGTGCCCCTGGACACGCGTATCGGCAAATGTTCAATACGTTTAGGGAACGTCCGCCGGCTGCGGGTTTAGGTCATCGTCATGGAAGCCTTCTGGTCCGGCTCCGCCAGCGCCCTGCTCGCAACGGCCGATGACGCTATTCTCGGCACCCTCGCCCAGACGCAGATCCGCCATTACCGCACCAGCGAGGCACAGCAAGTGCGGGCATGGGAGGAGACGCTGGCGATCTTGCGCCGCGTGCTGGACTTGTTGCCCGAGGCAGGCGATTGGTGGGTGCTGCTCGAATACCCGATGCTGCGCCTCGGACGCAGGGCCGATGTGATCCTGCTCGGCGAGCGGCTGGTGTTCGTGCTGGAGTTCAAGGCGGGTGCCGCGACGTTCGATCGCGCGGCGTTGGAGCAGGCGGAGGATTACGCGCTCGACCTGCAGGATTTCCACGCCGGTTGCCGCGCCTGCGCCATCGTGCCGATCGTCGTCGCGACCGGGGCGCCTGCGCTGCCCGCGACCATGCCGATGATGCTTGGTCTTGGCGTGACGACGGTGATGTGCGCGAACGCGGCATCGTTGGCCGGCCTGCTGCGGGATCTGGAAGCATCGGTCCCTTGTGGAAGCGGAGCGATCGATCGCGCAGCTTGGCTACGTGCGCCGTATCGCCCGGTGCCGGGCATCGTCGAGGCGGCGTGCATGTTGTACAGCCGGCATGGGGTGGCCGACATTGCCGCAGCACGCGCGGACGCAACCAACCTGACGCGCACGACGGGGTGCATTCTTGATGCCATTGCGGCTGCCCGGGGCGACGATCGCCGCGTCATTCTGTTCGTCACCGGCATTCCCGGTGCGGGAAAAACCTTATGCGGGCTCAATGCGGCGTTCGGCGCGGAGGATGCGGCACGCGCGACGTTCCTCACGGGAAATCCGACGCTCGTGCACGTGCTGCGGGAAGCGCTCGCGCGTGACGCCATCGAACGCGGTGCGAACAGGCGAGCGGCGCGGCAGCAGATGGAAGGTGCGATCCAGGCGCTGCCGAAATTCCGCGATCACTACGTCGCCAGCTTCGAGACGCCGGCGGAACGCATCGTGGTGATCGACGAGGCGCAGCGCTGCTGGGATCGCGAGCACGCGGTGCAGAAGACGCGCGACAAGGCGTATCCTTTGACGGATTCGGAGCCGGCTTTGCTGCTCGGCATCATGGAACGGCATGAAGGATTTGCCGCCATGATCTGCCTGGTCGGCGGTGGCCAGGAAATTCACGATGGCGAGGGTGGTTTGGCCGAGTGGGGCCGCGCGCTGCGAGAGGCCGGTGCGTGGACGGTGCTTGCGGCGCCTGACCTGCTGGCCGCCGGCGATGCTCGGCAACGGCTCGGCGCCCTGCCCGATCTGCAGGCGCTGGCGGCTCTGCACCTCGACGTTCCGGTGCGGCAGATCCGCAATTCCTGCGCGGCGTCCTGGGTCGGTGCAGTGCTTGAAGGAGATCGTGACGGAGCCACGAAGATCGCCGAGACACAAGGGCCGGTGCCGTTTCTACTGACGCGCGATGCGGCGGCCATGCGCGCGTGGTTGCGCATGAAGCAGCGCGGCTCGCGGCGTTGCGGGTTGCTCGCGAGTTCAGGCGGCAAGCGCCTGCGTGCGGAAGGTCTCGGCTGCGAATTGCCGCACATGGATGCGGGCGCCGTCGCGCGCTGGTTCCTCGACCGGTGGCCGGATATACGCGCCTCCGACGCGCTCGAGGTCGTCGCGACGGAGTTTTCCTGCCAGGGCCTGGAGCTCGATCTGGCGGGCGTGTGCTGGGACGGCGACCTGATACGCCAGCCCGGGCGCATTGCATGGCGGGTGCGCGACTTTCGCGGTTCGAAATGGACGCTGCCGAAATCCGACGAGGCGATTGCAAACCAGGTCAACTCGTATCGCGTGCTGCTCACCCGCGCACGTTATGAGACCGTGATTTTCGTCCCGGGAGGCGATCAGGACGACATGACGCGCGCGCCGTTCATCTATGACGGCATCGCGGATTTTCTGGCGGCGTGCGGTGCACGGATGCTTGACGCGGAGGAGCAACCGGTTGCGGAAGCGATGGGCGAACATCAGCCCGCATTGTTCAGTCTTTTGTAAGCAATGCCTTGTATTATCCCTGTCAGTCGACGAGGCATGATGCTGTCTATGCGAGTGAAGTTTTTCCAAGTGTTCGTGCTGGTTGCGCTCTGCATGGTTGCTGCGCCGTTCGGCAAAGCTGCGGAAATCAAGGTTTCGACGTGGAACCTGAACTGGCTGACATTGCGGCCTGAGGGCGACCCGTCTCTGCCGGCCGACGTGCATGCGCGCAGGCCGGCGGATTTCGAGGCGCTGCACGGTTATGCGGTGAAGCTGGCTGCCGATATCGTGGCGTTTCAGGAAGTGGACGGTGCCGAGGCGGCGGCGCGCGTGTTCGATCCGGCACTCT
>CAZZVF010000078.1:0-10469 GCA_964657355.1 uncultured Buchnera sp. | reverse complement strand
GGACGGCTTCGCGGAGCCGGCGGGGACGACCCTCGCCGCTGTATCCGGGGCGATCCCGCACGGGCCAGTCGCCGCCGCACCGGCAGCGCTGAAAACCGCCACGCAGAGTGCCGACGAGGGGACTGTGGATGCGGCCGGGCTGGACGCTCTGCCGGCAGCAGCACAGGTGCCCGTCGGGGCGGGGCTTGATGCCGGGCATGGTAGCGCGGCAAAGCCGGTCGCAGCGGCCCGGCAGAATGATGCCCGCCGCGACGGTGGAATGGGCGCGATTGCTGCGTTGGGGCTCGGGCCGGCGGGCATCCCTGCCGCGGGAGCTGCCGCGCCCCTCCATGGCGGTGCGGCAATACACGCGCAGGATGCCAGTCTTGCAGCTTCCGTCCCGGCCGGGAGCGCAACGCCGTCCGCCAGCCCGCCGACGACCCAGGCTGCCCCTCCTCCCGCCGCCCCGCCTCCCGCTGCGACCCCGCTGCCGGTGAGCGAGCAGCTCGGCCAGGCCTGCGTCGGGCTGCAATTCGGTTTGGCGGCCGGTGGGCATGTCAGCATCCGCCTCAATCCTGCGGAACTCGGTCACGTCACGGTGGACCTCGCCAGGAGCGAGAACGGCGGATCGATCGTCAATCTCACGGTGGAGCGGGCTGAGACCCTGCGTAACTTGCAGGCCAGCTTGGTTCATCTCCATCAAAGCCTGGATCGCGCCGGAATACCGTCCGAGCACCGCACCGTCACGATCAGCCTGGCCGCGCCGGAGGGCTCAAGCACCTCGAACCAGGCCAGCGCCGGCGGGCAGCAGCAGCAGGACGCCCGGCAGCGGGGCGACGGCACACGGAGTTCATCGTCCGGTCGAAGCGCGCAACCGGCGGCAGTCTCGAGCGCGACGCTGCCTGGCGCGGCACCCGCATCGCGGACGTGGCGACGTTTTGGCTTCGACATAACCGCCTGAATGCAAGGACAAGCAATGACCACGATAACTCAGACACTCACGCCGGCTCAGGCGGCGGCGCAGGCGGCGGTCGCGTCGGCACTGCCAAACAGCGGCGCCACAACGGGCTCGACGAGTGCCGCAGGGGCGGGCACGGCGGCTCTCTCCACCTTGGGATCGAATTTCAACGATTTCCTCAACCTGCTGATGACGCAGCTGAAAAACCAGGATCCAACCTCGCCGATGGATTCGAACCAATTCACCACGGAACTTGTGCAGTTTACCGGGGTGCAGCAGCAAGTGAACACGAACAGCAACCTGAGCCAGCTGATCGGCCTTACGCAGCAGAGCCAGATGCTGACGGCGTCGCAATATGTCGGTCAGAAGGCGACCGTCACGTCGACCGCCATCGCCCTGCAGAAAGGAACCGGCGAGATCAGTTTCACGGGTTCGGCCGGCGAGTCGGTCGGCGTGGCCATCGTCGACGCGAATGGCGGCCTGATCCGCTCGGCAAACATCACCGCCGCGGCCGGCACCAATTCATGGACGTGGGACGGCAAGGACGACGAGGGAAATTCGGTGCCGGACGGGGCTTATCGCGTTGCCGTGGAAGCGTCGGCAGGCAACGCGGCTCCCGTGGCCGTTCCATTCGATGTGATCGGCACCGCGACCGGCGTCACGAGCAACGGCACGCTCGGGCTGATGTTGTCGATGGGGGCGCTTTCGGTCGGATTGGCGAGTGTGCAATCCGTCAGCGCGAAGTAGCGCCGGAACAGCGCCGCGACAGCCTGCTCCCGGTATTAAGGTTTGGGCAACATCGACAGCGCACTGTAGCGCCGAACGAGATCAGGCGCTCATGCACACCACCTTCGAGCTTCGGCGGGGAACGACCAGGGCGGCAGCGCTTGATCCACGCGCTCCACGGACCCTGCAATGAACGCGGTTTTCGAAGGGCTGAAGACCCTCGGCGCCGCGCGGCTCGTCGCACTCGGAGCGGTGGGCTTGGGGATGCTCGTCATGCTCGGGTTGCTCGCAATGCGAGGCGGCGCCCCGTCCCGCCAGGCGTTGCTTTACGCGGACCTCGATCTGCACGAAGCGTCGCAGATGGCGGAGGCGCTCGACCGCTCGCACATCGCGCATGAGGAGTCACCGCAGGGTGATAGGATCCTGGTGGGAACAGCGGATGTGGCGAGGGCGCGCATGCTGCTCGCGAAGGACGGCCTGCCTTCCGGAGGCTCGATCGGCTACGAGATCTTCGATCGCGGAGACGCGATGACATCGAGCCAGTTTCAGCAGGAAATCAACGAGACCCGGGCTTTGGAAGGCGAACTCGCCAGGAGCATAAGGATGTTGCAGGGCATCCGGGGTGCACGGGTCCATTTGGTACTGCCGAAGCGCCAACCCTTCAGCCGCGATGTGCAGGCAGCCCAGGCAAGCGTTATGCTGACGATGGCTGGTGCCGCGCGCATGGATCAGCAGGGCATCCAGGCGATCCTGAACCTGGTCGCGGCTGCAGTGCCGGGCTTGAAGCCGCAAGGCATCGCAGTCATCGACAGCCGAGGAAACCTGCTGGCACGCGCAGGCCAGCCGACCGGCACAGATGAAATGGCGCAGACCGGAGAAGAGTTGCGCCGCGCAACCGAGCTGCGGCTATCGCGCGCCGTCGAGGAAATGCTGGAACAGAGCCTTGGCGCCGGTCGGGTGCGTGCTGAAGCGGCCGTGCAGATGAATTTCGATCGGGTCAACGAGACGAACGAAAGCTACAATCCCGACCAACAGGTCGTTCGCAGCACCCAGACGACGTCTGACAACAACAAGAGCAACGAAGCCGAAAAAGCGGTCAGCGTGCAGAACAATCTGCCGAATGCCGATGCGGGACAAACCCAGACGGGCAGCCAGCAGCAACGTCAGGAAGAAACGACCAATTACGAGATCGGCAAGACTGTCAGGACGTTGCTGCGCGAACAGCCGCAGATCGGCCGGATATCGCTGGCTGTGATGATCGACGGCGTCGTTCAGGCCGATGCGGGAGGCAAGGCCGTCTGGGCCGAACGCAAGCCTGATGAAATCGACCGTATCAAGCGCCTGGTGCAAAGTGCCATCGGCTTCGACGCTAAGCGGGGAGACACCGTAGAAGTAATTTCGATGCGCTTTGCTCAGCCGGAAGAACCCCCTGCACCGATTGCCAGCGGCCTGCTTGGGTTTGGACTTGAGAAGGCCGACTACATCAATCTTGGTCAGTCGGCAATCCTTGCGATCGTAGTTCTGCTGGCCCTGCTGTTCGTGTTGCGGCCGATGGCGCTTCGCTTGTCGGCAGTCCAGCAAACAACGCTGCTGACTAATGGCGGCGGGCTGCTTGCGGATGGCACGCCGATGAACCTGAGCACCGCACAAGTGCAAGGAGCCTCGGGTACTACGGCACTTCTTGCCGACGAAAGCATGGTCAATGTCGCGAACATCGAAGGGCAGCTGAGAGCTTCATCGATACGCAAGCTCGCCGAACTGGTCGAGAAACATCCGGAGGAAAGCCTCACGATCATGCGCGGCTGGATGACGCAGGAGCAAGGCTGAACGATGGCACGCGCACCAGGCAGTAGCGAACCCAGCGGGTCTCAGAAGGCCGCAATCCTCATGCTGGCATTGGGCGAGGAGCACTGCGCCAGACTGTTCAACATGATGCATGAGGACGAGATAAAGGAAGTCTCTGGTGCGATGGCGCAGCTTGGGTCCGTGCAAGCAGACATGGTCGAAAAGCTCTGCCATCAATTTGCCGAAAGTCTTGGCTCGGCCGGGTCGCTGATCGGCAATTTCGAGAGCACGGAACGGCTGCTGCAGAAGACCTTGCCGCGTGAGCGGGTGTCGCAGATCATGGACGAGATCCGCGGGCCGGCTGGACGCACAATGTGGGACAAGCTGGGGAACGTAAACGAAGCCGTACTGGCCAATTACCTCAAGAACGAATACCCGCAGACAGTTGCCGTCGTTCTCAGCAAAGTTCGCCCGGACCACGCCGCCCGCGTACTGACGCTGCTGCCCGACAGCTTTGCCATGGAAGTGGTCATGCGGATGCTCCGTATGGAAAGCATTCAACGAGACGTTCTGGACGGTGTTGAGCGGACGCTGCGCGCTGAATTCATGAGCAATCTTGCCCGTAGCACAAGGCGAGATGCACATGAGGTCATGGCCGACATATTCAACAATCTCGATCGCGCATCGGAGTCGCGCTTCATCGTGGCGCTTGAGGAACGAAACCGCGATGCCGCCGAACGCATCAAGGCATTAATGTTTACGTTCGACGATCTCGGGCGCCTCACCTCCGCTTCAATGCAGATCCTCATGAGGAATGTCGACAAAGACAAGCTTCCGCTCGCGCTGAAGGGAGCATCGGAAAAGTTGCGCGACATGTTCTTCAAGAGCCTTTCGGAGCGCGCCGGAAAGATGCTCCTCGAAGAGATCGATCAGATCGGGCCCGTGAAGCTGCGCGATGTCGATGAAGCACAGGCGTCGATCGTTGCGGTTGCAAAGGAGCTCGGACAGAGCGGGGAGATCGACCTCGGCGGCGGCAAGGACGAAGAAATGGTTTATTAACAATGGAAAGTATTCTCTCGAAATTCATGAATTCTTCAAACAGGTATGCGGAAGCGAGCAACGGGATCTTGTACATCGAGGATTTCGATGCGGCCCAGCAGCCTGCCTCCGAGCTCGTGGCGCCTGAGCCTGAACCGAGCTTCGCCATGAGCGACGTGGTAGCCGCGCGTGAGGCAGGACGGCAGGCGGGCCTCGTCGAAGCCCGCGAAGAGCATGCCTCGGTCTTGGCCGATCTCCAGTCAGCCGCTGTTCAATCGATAGCGGATGCCGCACTGAACGCACGACATCAGTCTGATCGACTTGCGCAGCTGCGTGCCGAGGAGTTAACCGCTAAGATACTTGCGATCCTGGTGGCAGCGCTGCCGACGACAATGAGCGCGCACGCTTCCGTCGAAATCGAGGCGATCGTTCAGGCGCTTCTACCTGCCATGCGCTGCGAGCCTGAAATCAGCGTACGGGCGCATCCCGACCAGGTAAGCTTGCTCGACGCCTTGCTACGCAAGTCTCTGGAGCCATCCAAGACAAGCCTGGTCATCCACTGCGATGACACGCTGAAGTCCGGAAGCGTGTTCTTCGAATGGCGCGATGGCGGCGCCGCGCGGGATTGCCATGCGATCTGGAAGCAAATCGCGAAGGCGCTGCAGCCACTCCAGATCAAGAACCTGAAAGACACACAAAATGACTGCTGACCAGGACTTTTCAGAACTCACAAGCGCTTATAGTCAGCCCACCGATGCATCGCCGCGCAACGCCCGCGACCTGGAGGCTGTGTACGACATTCCTGTGACCGTTAGCGCCGTGCTCGGCCGCACGACAATGCAGGTCAGTCAACTTCTGAAGCTCGGCCGGGGTGCCGTAGTGGAACTCGACAGGAAGTTGGGCGAGGCGATCGATGTCTATGTCAACAATCGCCTCGTTGCGCGCGGCGAGGTGGTGATGGTCGACGATAACCGACTGGGCATCACAATGACCGAAATCGTGAAAGCCGACCGTGGAAACTGACACTGTTCCACTGATCCTGTGCCTATGGCTTGGAGCTGAGTAACCGATGCGCGTTCTGATCATAGGTTCGCTTGGCGGAGAGCTCGGCCGCGCTGCGCGTATGGCGACGGAACGTGGCGCACGTGTGGATCAGGTGGCAAGTGTCGGGCGAGCGCTGGAAAAGTTGCGCATGGAGGCCTGGCACGATCTTGTTCTATGTGACGTCTCCTATGACATAGCTGCACTGATACGGTCGATACGCAGCGAGCGGCTGACCATCGCGGTGGTCGCGTGCGGCATCGATGCGGATGGCGACAGTGCAGCCGAGGCGATCCGATGCGGTGCGCAAGAGTTCCTGCCGCTACCGCCAGACCCTGACCTCATCGCCGCTATTCTGATGGCCGCGGCCGGCGAGCCTCATGCGGCTATCGTACGCGACCCGTTGATGCTGGCGACCATCCGGCGCGCGGAGCAGGTTGCGGGGTCCGAAGCCTCCATCCTCATTACCGGCGAGTCGGGCACGGGCAAAGAGGTTCTGGCCCGGCTGATCCATCGCAAGTCGCGTCGGGCAAATGGGCCCTTTATCGCGCTCAACTGTGCGGCCATACCAGAAAACCTGCTGGAAAGTGAGTTGTTCGGCCACGAAAAGGGCGCGTTCTCCGGCGCTGTGGCGCGTCGGGTTGGGAAATTCGAAGCGGCGGAATGCGGGACGCTCCTGCTCGACGAAATCAGTGAAATGGATATCCGTCTGCAGGCAAAGCTCCTGCGTGCCATCCAGGAGCGCGAAATCGACAGACTGGGTGGTTCGGGTCCCGTGGCGGTGAACGTAAGGTTACTCGCAACGAGCAACAGGAACCTCTTGGCCGAGACTAAAGCAGGACGGTTTCGCGAGGACCTCTTCTTTCGCCTTAATGTTGTTGGCTTACTGGTCCCGCCCTTGCGCGATCGTCCCGGCGACGTTCCGGCCTTGGCCGACCACTATGTACGGCATTATGCGGCCGTTAATGGACTGCCATATCGTCCGCTGACAGGGGCCGCGATGGCGAGGCTTACCGCAGCAGCCTGGCGCGGGAACGTGCGGGAACTCGAAAATACCATGCATCGCGCTGTCTTGCTGGCGTCGGGTGACACTGTCGATCTTGATGCCATCGAACTTGCACCGGAGGATCCGGCGGCAAGGGTCGCTTCTGTACCGGTTGGCGGAACCCATCTTTCATCTCCGGACAATTTTGTCGGGCGGAGAATGGATGATGTCGAGCGGGACGTGATCCTCCAGACTTTGTCGCATACGTCCGGCAACAGAACTCATGCCGCGACCATTCTTGGAATTTCGATCCGCGCTCTCCGCAATAAGCTGCGGGAATACGCTCAGGCTGGCATTACGGTGACGCCACCGCAAGCTGGCATTGCCGCCTAGATCATGAGCCAGTCGGTTATCTCTCCTGGCCTTCGGGCAAAGATCAGTCGCTGGTCGCCTGGTACCGATATCGGGCTAGCGCTGGCGGTTTTCTGTCTGCTTTCGCTGCTCATCCTGCCGTTGCCGACGCTGCTACTCGACCTTGGCCTGTCGTTGTCGATTACAATTTCGGTGCTAGTCCTGATGGTTGCATTGTTTCTTGAGCGACCACTCGACTTCACGAGTTTTCCCCAGCTGCTGCTGCTTACAACGTTGCTTCGCCTGTCACTGAACGTTGCTACCACCCGGCTCATCCTGAGCCACGGCAACGAAGGTCCGCTGGCCGCAGGACATGTCGTGGCTGCGTTTGGCGGATTCCTGATGGGCGGCGATGTCGTTATCGGCTTCATCCTGTTTGCCATACTGCTGGTCGTCAACTTCATGGTCATTACAAAGGGCTCCGGGCGGATCGCCGAGGTTGCAGCGCGGTTTTCGCTGGATTCGATGCCAGGCAAGCAGATGGCGATCGACGCCGACATGAACGCCGGCCTGATCAACGAGAAGATCGCGCGGCGCCGGCGGCGAGAACTCGAAGAGGAGAGCGGATTTTACGGTGCGATGGATGGCGCTGCTAAATTCGTGCGGGGTGACGCGATTGCGGGATTGCTGATCACGTCGATCAACATTGTCGGCGGTCTGGCGATAGGGCTGATCAGGCACGGCATGGCCTTCAATGATGCCGCGAACACCTTTACGACTTTGACGGTCGGTGACGGATTGGTCACGCAGATACCCGCACTCCTGGTTTCCACGGCTGCGGGTATCGTTGTCACCAAAGGAGGGGTCGAAGGACGGGCGGACAAGGCGCTGGTGGGGCAACTTGGCGGCGGCTATAAACCCCTGGCACTTGCCGGATGTGCGGCGGCCCTTCTCGCCATCATGCCTGGACTTCCGGCACTTCCGTTTTTGGCTCTTGCAGGGCTGGCAGGCGGTGGCGCCTGGATCCGTTACCGCAACCCAATCAAGGAGCTGGATCTCGAACCCGCGCTCGTTGCGCCGGCGTCGGCCGAGCCGCCGGTGACCGACGCAATGCGCATCGACATGCTGCGCGTCGAACTTGGTTACGCACTCCTGCCGCTTGCAGGTGGCGATCAGCCCAAGTTGACGGAGCAAATCCGCGGTTTGAGGCGATCGATTGCCGCCGAGCTCGGCTTTGTCCTTCCTCCGGTTCGCATACAGGACAACCTTCAGCTCGGCGCCGAAACCTATGTTATTCGCCTCAAGGATATCGAAGCGGGGCGGGGTGAACTCAGGGCACTTGGATTGTTGGCCATGGATCCGAGAGGTGGCGTTCCCGACATGCAGGGGGAGCGCACGACGGAACCGGCGTTCGGGTTGCCTGCATTGTGGATCGACCCGTCGCAGCGTGAGGAAGCGTTAACTCGAGGCTGCACGGTTGTCGATCCGCCGAGCGTGCTTGCAACCCATCTGACCGAGCTCGTGCGCGAGAACATGGCTGAGCTGCTCTCTTATGCCGAGACGCAGAAGCTCATCGATGATCTTCCGCGAGAGCAGCAGAAGCTCGTGTCCGATCTCATACCGGCCCTCATTTCCATAGGCGGCGTACAACGTGTCCTGCAGACGTTGCTTGCCGAGCGCGTGTCGGTGCGCGATCTCCCGACGATCCTGGAGGGCATCCACGAGGCTTGCACAGGAAATGCACGAGCGATCCCAGGCATCGTCGCGATAGTACGGATACGGCTGGCCCGGCAGATCTGCGACAGCCACGCGGACGCAAGCGGAGCCGTTCCGATCGTCACCCTTTCACCGGAGTGGGAGACCGCGTTCGCAGAAAGCCTTGTTGGGCCCGTCGATGACCGCCAGCTCGCCATGGCGCCATCGAAGCTCGGCGAATTCATGCGGCGTTTCCGCGATGTGTTCGACGCCGCGGGCATTGAAACGCCGGTCCTGCTGACGAGTGCCGCCATCAGGGTTCCGGTTCGCACCATCATCGAGCGGCTACGGCCGACCACTGCGGTCATGTCGCAGAACGAGATTTTCATCCGCGCCAAGATCCGCACGATCGGCACGATCTGACTGGTGGAAACGCAGACTGCCGACTAACCGCGAACAGGCACGGCCGGACTCCGCCCGATCCCAGATCGTAACGTTTCAGCAAGGATTCGGCGTTATGACCGGGTCATGCGCTTAAAGCTTTATCGCGCCGCCACGATTTCGCAGGCCATGGCCCAGGTTCGAGCCGACCTCGGATCCGAAGCGCTGATCCTGTCGAGCCGGCGCGTGGCTGGCGGCGTGGAAATCGCCGCCGCGCTGGAACCCGAGGAAGCGCCAGCCTTGCCGCAGCGTGATACCGGAGCCGCGTTCAGATTTCATGGCCTAACCGAAGAACTCTGCACCGCCCTTGCGGGATGCGATCTGGTGCAAGGGCTTGCCGGGACGTTAAGGTTCGCGCCGCTCCCGGTGCTCGGCCTGCAACCGCCTGTTCTGTTCGCAGGAACACCGGGTGCTGGTAAGACCTCCACCGTTGCGAGGCTTGCCACGCGCCTCGTTCTGGCGGGTCACGCGCCGCTGGTCATTACCGCGGACGGCCAGCGCGCGGGAGCCGCCGAAGAACTTGCCGCGTTCACGCGCCTCCTGGGAATAGGCCTGATCGTCGCATCCACGCCCAGGAACATCGCCCGTGCTCTGGTCGACATTTCACCTGAGACGCCGGTGCTGATCGACACGGCAGGTGTAAATCCGTTCGAAAACGGCGAACTGGACTCCGTGCCAGCGCTTGCCGGAGTTTGCGACGCTTCGATCGTGCTCGTGGCTCCCGCGGGACAGGATGTCGCCGAGGCGGCGGAACAGGCGTCGGCCTTTGCTCAGGCCGGAGCTCGATTCCTGCTGCCGACGCGTGTCGATCTCGCGCGGCGGTTCGGCAGCGTCCTGGCGGCGGCGAGGGCCGGCAAGCTGGCGCTTACCGAAGCCGGAATGGGGCCTGGTGCGACCGGCGGCCTCGAGACGCTGACGCCGGAAAGCGTGGCTCGCCGGCTGCTCGCGGTGACCAGCCCTTCTGCAACCAATCAGCCACCGAAAGTGTCCAATGCTCCATCGTCCTGAAACGGAAGCTGCGTTGTCCGGCGTGACCTCGCGTCCGCGGCGGATTGCCATTGCGTCCGGCAAAGGCGGCGTTGGGAAGACATGGCTGGCCATCACGCTCGCTCACGCGCTGGCAAGCACCGGACGGAAGATCTTGCTTTTCGACGGCGATTTCGGTCTCGCGAACATCGATATCCAACTTGGGCTCACTCCGTCCGTCGATTTGTCGAACGTCATCGCCGGACACATTGGCCTCGAAGAAGCGGTAGCTTTGTTCGTACCAGGCAATTTCTCGATCCTGGCAGGGCGATCTGGGTCCGGATCCCTGTCAGCACTCGCGCCGCATGCACTCGATGCGCTGCTCACTGGGCTGGGTGATCTACCTTACTCCGATATCGTGCTCGATCTCGGCGCGGGACTTGACCACGCGACGCGGCGGATGGCTGCCTGGGCCGACGTGCTGCTGGCCGTCGCGACCGACGA
>CAZZVF010000077.1:0-10496 GCA_964657355.1 uncultured Buchnera sp. | reverse complement strand
GCCTGCTGGCGCTCGAACTGCGCCTGCTGCTGCTTCTCGTTCAGCGCGCGCTGCTGCTCGTAGAATTCGTAGTCGCCGGAGAACTCCGTCAGCGCGCCGCCGTCGATTTCGATGACCTTGTTGATCACGCGGTTCATGAATTCGCGGTCGTGCGAGGTCATGAGCAGCGCGCCGTCGTATCCCGCCAGGAACCCCTCCAGCCAGATCAGGCTCTCCAGATCCAGGTGGTTGCTCGGCTCGTCCAGCAGCATGACCTGCGGGCGCATCAGCAGGATACGCGCCAGGCCGACGCGCATCTTCCAGCCGCCCGACAGCCGGCCCGCATCGCCGTCCATCATCTCCTGGGTGAACCCGAGCCCGTCCAGCACCTCGCGTGCACGACCGTCGAGCGCGTAGCCGTCCAGCTCCTCGAACCGCGCCTGCACCTCGCCGAACCGCTCGATCACTGCATCGAGTCTATCGGCCTGATCCGGGTCGGCCATGGCCGCTTCCAGCGCCGCCAACTCGGCCGCGAGTTCGGCCACGGGACCCGCGCCCCGCATCACCTCGGCGACCGCGCTGCGCCCCGCCATCTCGCCCACATCCTGGCCGAACAGGCCGATGCTGACGCCGCGGTCGATCAGGATCTGACCCTCGTCGGCCTCCTCCTCGCCGGTGATCATGCGGAACAGCGTCGTCTTGCCGGCGCCGTTCGGGCCCACCAGCCCGATCTTCTCGCCCTTCTGCAAGGTGGCCGAAGCCTCCACGAACACCAGCCGGCGGCCGTTCTGCTTGCTGATATTGTCCAGGCGGATCACGCGGCGGTCCTCGGAGGGCGGTGCCGCCCCGTCTCCCAGATACCCCGTCTCCCAGGTACAGGCCAGCCGCGCAAGCACCGGAAGCTGGACTGATTACGGGAAGCGATCCAATCTGCCGCGAACGCGTGGGGTATCGCGATGACCGCCAGCCGTCGAACGGTGCAGTGACCGATCCGCGTGGCGGCTCATTAGCCGGTCCGCAGGCCCTGGAACTGCGCCAGCTCTCCTGGCGCGGCCCGTTCGCGCCGGCCGGGTGCCTCATGCAGCTGCGGCCGGCCCGTTTCGACGTCGTCAATGCGGGCGCCGTGCCATGCACGATCGAGACGATCACGCTGGATCCGCTGAGCCGCGACAAGCTCGGCACCACAATCGACGCGCAGCTCGCTCTGCACAGCCAGCACCCAGGGTCGCCACTGTCGCCGGGCGAGGCGCTGACCCTCACGCTGAGCGGAACACTACCCGCCGAACCCGGCGCCTATTGCACCACCGCGCGCATCATCACCGAGGGCGGCGGCGGCCTCGCCCTTCCGGTGGCGCTGCTGGTTCCCGCGGCTCCCGCCTGGGGAATTGCCGCCATGCTCGCAGGATTGCTGCTGCTCGGCACGGTCAACCTGCTGGCGGGCGAAGGCGCCGTGAAAACCCGCTTGCACGATGCGTTGCAGGCCCGCCAGGACATCCACGCCGTGCTGGAGGCGACCCCCGCGCCGGATAGCCGCGCCGGCGACATCGCCGCCATGGACCACGATTTCGACGCCGCGATCGAAGCCCTGGGCGAGCGCCGCCCCGTGTCGCTGGTGGATCACCGCGGCGAGAACGCGCAGGCCGCGCTGGCCGAGGCCGCGACGCTCGCGAACACCCTGCGCGCCCAGGTCGTCGGCCATCCGCGCGGTGCCGCGGAAATCGAGGATCTGCGGCAGGACTGGAAATCCATGCAGCCGATCCTGCAACAGATCGCGGCACTCCCTGCAGCACAGCCCCCCGGCGAGACCGGCCTTGCGGGCAAGCTCGATCCGTTCCTGCTGCAGTTCCGCCGGCGCCTGTTGCAGGCGCCCGCAGCGCTCGTCCAAAGCGAGATCAACACCGAACTCGGCCGCATGGACCTGGAGCTTTCGGCAGGCGAGGGCGATGCGGCGCGCGATCTCGCACTCACCACGCGGCTCTGGCTGCGCCGTTCCGCGCTGTTCCTGAACCGCTCACTGACCAGCTACCGCAGTGCGCTGGTGAAGGCCGGCTGGATGCTCAATACCGACACCGCCATCCGCGACCGCGCAGCGCATGACGACCTGTCGCCCGACAGCCGGCGCGACATCGTGGCCAGCCTGGATGCGGCCGCCGCACAGCTGGACAGCGCGGCAAGCCCTGACACCGGCGCCGCGCTGAACGGCTTCAAGGAGGCGAACCGGCTGTTCGACCAGGCCTGGACGTCGCAGGTCCGCGGCGTGACCCAGACGCTCAAGCTGCGCGTGGACGAAGCCATCGCCGCGCTCAATCACCAAACCGACACCAGCGACGTGGATGCCGTCTTGGAGCAGGCGCAGGCTGCGCCGAAACCGCACACGCCAGAGATGAAACAGGCCACCTTCACGCAGATCCTGGCCTTGTGGCGCAGCCATGTCGCGGCCCAGAACGACGCCGACTTCGGCCCCCGGCTCACGCACGACATCGACGCGCTGCAGACGCTGGTGACGGCCGGCCGCATCAGCGAGATTTCGCCGCTCTACAGAACCCTGCTGGACGATTGGAATGCGTTGTCCGCCCGCCAGGTGCAGCGCGCCATCGCCCGGCTGAACCATCCGCGCTGCCTGGAGATCTTCGCCGATCTCGAGCGCGACACGGCCGGTATCGAAGCCATGCTGCGCGAACGCCCGCCTGGCCAGGACCTGCCGGAGTGGGACCGCAAACTGGACCAGATCCGGCTCGACATGCAGCGCGACGGACCCGACAGCGAAACGGTGACGGCGGATTGCGGCACCCCGCTCGTCGCCATCGAGAAACGCGCGACCGACCTGTCCGGCGCGATCTTTGCAGCCAGCCTCATCGACGTTCCGCTCAACGCCTTGACGCGCATCCGGCTCGCGCAGGCTTCGGGCGTCGCCGAGGCGATTGCCGCGACGCAGGCGAACAAGGATCATCCGCGCGCCCTGGTGCTCGAAACGGTCACCCCCGTCGCCGAACAGGTCACAGGCCGCACCCTGAACTTTTCGGTGCACGGTGCCGACCCGGTCTGGGGAAGTGCCGCCCTGGTCACCGTTGCTTTCGGCGACGGAACACCGGATTTCCGGGCCAATGCCGAGCAGCTCCGTCAGGGCAAGCCGATCGCGCACGACTACAAGGCCCCGCTCACCGCGCATCTCACCGTCACGGCCGCCGAAGCACCGGCAGCGAACGGCCAGACGGGAACTCTCCTTGGAGCCGGCAAGGCAACCATCCTGATCGCGCCGTCACAAGTCACCGCCGCGCAAAGGCTCGCCGACGAATTCATCAACCTGAGATTCGGCCTCGCTTTGCTGATCTCGCTGACCGTCTATTACTGGCGCTACCATAACCGGACATCGGTGTTCGGCGCGCGCGGCTACGACTACGTCGAGGCCTTCGCAGTCGGCTTCACCGCCGACGCAGCCGTTTCGAACTTCCCCGACGCCATCAAGGCTTTCGCGCCGACCTGACCGCAGCGCGAAAGCGGGCTCACCTGTCCCAGGCGGGTCCGCTCTGTTTTGGCGAGCATCTTTATCCGACAGGTTATCCCGTTCGGTCGGATGATGCTCTGGCTCTAGTTTTTGCGAGCATCGTTATCCGACAGGTTATCCCGTTCGGTCGGATGATGCTCTGTCAAGGTTGCGGCGGCACGATGCCCGATTGCGGATAGGCCGGCAGCAGCGGTGGCGGCGCGGGCAGGCCGGCGGGTTTGTCGCCAATCGCCTTCACCATGAGATCGACCGCCGCCTCGAGCTGCTTGTCGTGGCCGGCGAGCAGATCGGCCGGTTCGTTCTCTACCTCGATATCGGGATCGACACCGTGGTTCTCCACCGCCCACTTGCTGTCCTGCGTATACATCGCGTCTTCCGGAATGGTGACGTAGCCGCCATCCATCATCGCCCAGTTACCGCGTATGCCGCGCACGCCGCCCCATGAGCGCGTGCCGAGCAACTTGCCGAGACCGTAGCGCTGGAACAGCCACGGGAAGATGTCGCCATCGGACGCGGACCAGTGATTGAGCAGCGTGATCTTCGGGCCGCCGATCATCTCGTTCGGCTCGCTGGTCGGCGCCGCCTCGCGATTGACCCCGAGCGCCACGAGCTGCCGGCGCAACCGCTCCAGCGCCAGAGGTGCGACAAAGCCGCCGCCGTTCCAGCGATCGTCCATGATCAATGCCTGGCGGTCGAGCTGGCTGTAGAACTGGCGCACGAATTGCTGCAGGCCGAGCTGCTCCATATCCGACATGTACACGTAGCCGACGCGTCCGCCGGAAAGCTTGTCCACGGTGCGCCGGTTCTGATCGATCCACGCCTGCTCCCGAAGATGTATTTCCTTCGCGACCGGCTTAACCACGACGCGCCGCGCCGCGCCGGTGGCATTGTCCGCCACGGCAAGGTCCACCGTTTGTTTGTCGTCGGTCAGCTGCAGCAGGCTATCCGGATCCGTCGGCGCCCGCAGATCCTGGCCGTTGATGGCCAGCACGTAATCGCCGGCGCGGACGTGCAACCCCGGCTCGCCAAGCGGGCTGCGATAGTCCTCGCGCGTGTTGTCGCCCGGATAGATGGTGGCGATTCTGTAACGCCCTGAAGTTTCGTCGAGCGCCCAGTCGATGCCGAGCAATCCGGGATGCAGTTTCGGCGTCGTGTCGCCGTCATCGCCACCGCCGACATAGGTGTGGGAATTGCCCATCTCGCCATTCACCTGGCCGATCAGCCAGTTCAGATCCTCGCGCGAGCCGAGCAGCGGCAGCAGCTTGGCATACTGGTCATGCACCGCCCGCCAGTTCTGCCCGTTGATGACCGGCGAATAGAAAAAGTCGCGCTCCAGCCTCCAGGCGTTCTCGAACATCTCGGCCCACTCGGCACGCGGATCGACGATCAGGCGCAGCCCGGCGAGGTCGAGCTTGTGCGTCGAATCATGGTCCTTCGCCGCGTCGGGCTTCGCCGCCAGAACCGTGTAATCCTTCTTGCGATTGATCAGCACGCTCCGGCCGTCGGCGGCAAGCGCGTAGCTGTCGACATCTTCCGTCACCACCGCGTCCTTGCGGTTGACGAGGTCGTAGACGTGCAGCGCCGATTTCTCGCCCTTGAGATCGCCTTCGATGAGCGAAACCGGCTGGGTGAGATAGAACAGCTTCTGGTCGGCCGCATCGAGCTGCGCGATGTTCGCCGGCTCGATCGGAATGGCGATTGCCCGCGCCATCATGTTGTCGAGGTCGATATGGATCGGCGCGATCGCCCCCGTGCCGTGCGGCGCCTTCGGATCGGCCGCCTTTCCCTTCTTGTCGTCGCCCGCTTTCTTGTCCTCGTCATCCGACGCGTCGGCCTCGTCGGATTTCGGCGCGAGCGGCGAGGCGGCGTCGGCGCTCAGCGGAATGGCGTAGATGCCGTTCGATTTCAGTACGGCGAAATCGAATTCCGTATCGGACAGCACGGTGTTCTCGTTGCGGCTCGATACGAAATACAGATATTTGCCGTCCGGCGACCATGCCGGACTGTTGTCCGTGGCATCGCCCGCGCCCAGCCGCGTCACCTTTCCCGTCGCGAGCTCCGCCAGATAGAGGTCGCTCCGGCGCTGGTGGTCGCTCAAGCTCATGCTGAAAGCGAGCCAGCGCCCGTCTGGCGAAAAGGCTTGGTCGTGGATTTCGTTCAGCCTGTCCTGCGCGATCTGCTTCGGTGCGCCGCCCGCTGCGGCGACGGTCCACAGCCGGTGCGCATTGTCCGAGAATGCGAGCGTCTTGCCATCCGGCGACCAGACGGGCCGGTAGAAATACCCCTCCTTGAAACGCGTCAACAGCGTCTCGGTGCCATTCTCCGCGGCACGGACGGCAATCTGCTGGCCGCCATTGACGTCCGTTGTGTATGCAATGGTTTTGCCGTCCGGCGACCAGGACGGATGGTCCTCGTCGGCCGATTCGGTCGAGGTAACATCACGCGTCGGGCCCTGCTCCGTCGGCACGCTGAAAATGTCGCCGCGCGCGGAAAACAGCGTGCGCTTGCCGTTCGGCGACAATGCGTAATCGACCTGGTGCGCCATGTCCTTGCCGCGCACCATGTCCTTCACGTCGGCCACATGGACGCGGGTACGCGGATTGTCGTCGGGCACCACGATTGGAACCTCGTGCACCCGCTCGCTTTTCAGATCGAGCAGGAACAGCTTGCCGGCTTTCTGAAACGCGATCGCATCGCTGCCATACGCCGGGAAATCGATATCGTAATCGGTGAAATGCGTGATCTCGCGGGTCTTCTTCGTGGTGCTGTCATAGCACCAGATATTCGCGCGTCGATGCTCGTCCTGATCCGAAAGATAGTAGATCCTGTCACCGACCCACATCGGCGATGTGTTGGTGCCCGACCATGTGGTGATCTGGTTGAGCTGGTGCGAATTCAGGTCATAGGTGAAAACCTGTTGTGCCAAGCCGCCATTGTAGCGCTTCCACGTACGGAAATTCCGGAATATCCTGTTATAGGCGATGCTGTGCCCGTCAGGGCCGAAACTCATCAGGCCGACCGCATTGTCGAGCGGCATCCTTACCGGAAATCCGCCGGCGACGGGCACTTCGTAGGCCTCGTCGATCCAGCTGTTCCACTGCCGGGCTTTAGACAGGAACACGACAGACTTGGAATCAGGCGTCCACGTGACGACCATGTTGTCGGGCGCATGGCGGCCGCCGGTTCCTGCCTCGACCGTCGGGTGATACGTCAACCGCCGCGCCGGTCCGCCGGCCGCCGGGATGACCCATGCATCGGTGCCCGCGTTGCTCGCTTCGGTGTAGGCGATCCACTTGCCGTCCGGCGAGACGCGCGGGAACATGTCCTGCCCCGTGGCACTCGTCAGCCGCGTGGCGGTGCCGCCGGTGCGTGGCACGGACCAGATGTTGCCGTCGGCAACAAAGACGATCTTATCGCCATATGGTTGAGGAAAGCGCGGCAATGCCGCCCGGGCGTGGGACAAGGGGGCCGCAACCGAGAGGAGCGAGAGCAGCGCAGTGGAGGCGAGGAGAGGAAGCTTCACGGCAACTCGATCGAAAGTGAAGGCAAGACGTTATGACCTGTCGCGATGGCGTCAAGTGGCCTGTTATCGCGTCCAGGAGGAAGCATGGTTCCAGCACTGGAGGATCCCTTTGGCTATCGATCCGGAACGAGCCCGCGCGCTGGCCTTAGCGATGCCGAACGCGCAGGAAGCGCCGCATTTTCACCGCGTCGCATTCCGCACCCCGCGCAAGACGTTCGCGACGCTCGACGCCAATGCGAAGGATCTGAACCTCATGTTCGATCCTGAACGACGCGACTTCTACTGCGAGCAGGCGCCGCACGCCTTCGCGCCCGTCGCGGGCGGCTGGGGTCGTATGGGATGCACGCGGTGCGATCTCCAGGCGGTCGATGAACCCACCCTCATGTCCGCCTTGCTCGCCGCCCACGCGCTCGCCGCGCCCAAACCGAAAAGGCGTTGATTACCGGCCTCCCGCAACAGGCTGCGGCGCGGTTCCG
This sequence comes from uncultured Buchnera sp., assembly GCA_964657355.1. GTDB lineage: Bacteria > Pseudomonadota > Alphaproteobacteria > Acetobacterales > Acetobacteraceae > BOG-908. Next base: position 3,013 of record CAZZVF010000077.1, on the reverse strand, counting down.
GCCGGCGCCAGCAGCACGGTATTCTCGGGACCGCGCGCGACCAACGTGTAGCCGGCCGCCACGAACGGCTGCATCACGGGGTCGTAGCCGACCCGCCTTATGCCGTCCCTGTGCGTGAACGATGCCGGGTCATCCTGGAAGATCGCCAATCGGTGCGCCTTGATCGCCGCCGTGAAGCCGGCGATGTCGCCGCCGGCCTCGGCCCGCTCGGTCAGGTTGAAAACATCGACGGCCGACGGCTTTCCCGCCCACCAGCAGAGCGACATGGACATGCATCCCGCCGGTCCGTCCGCCGCGGCAATGCGGGCAATCATCGGTTGCCACGCCTGCACGCGCAATGCGCGATCGGTGATGTCATGCCAGGCCGCCGGAAAATACCATGGCGCAGCAGCGATCATCGGGAGAGCGGCAATTCCGGTCAGCAACGCAGGCGAGGCCCGGATCATGCCCGATTGCTGTACGCGCCTGAATGCCTCGCCCAACGCCAGCCCGAAGCCGAGCGACACGGCGACCAGCGTCTCGAAATGCGCGTTGTAGTAAACCCCTTCGCCATAGCGCTGCAGCACGCCGGTGACGGTCGCGATCACGCCGAACAGACCGACCAGAGCAAAGGCGGCGCGCCTTTCGCGCAAAGCCTCCCCCGGTGCCTCGCCGGTCGAGGTCGGTTGCCGTATCGCGCGCAGCAGCAGCGCCTCGATCGCCGCCATCGGCATGATCGGTATCAATCTGAAAAAGGAATTCTTCATCAGGCTGGCGCGATAGATGCGCCGGTGCTGCAGGATGTCGATGAACGCGGCGCGCCCGTGCACGCACGCCACGACGAGGAGCGCCACGCACAGCCCGGCCGCGGCAAGTCCAACCCATGCGATGGCAGCCCGCCGATTGAGCATCAGCAACCACACCGTCACCGCGAGCGGCAGCGCCACGACATTATGCTTCACCAGCCCGCCGGCCAGCATCAGCAGGGCCGCGCAGGCAAGTTTCGCGATCGCCAAATCGCCGTAAATTATGCGCGCTGTGCCGCGATGGTGGAGCAGCACGGTCAAGCCGCCGATCGAAAACACCTCCGCCAGCCATTGCGGATCGTCCATGGCGACATAGCCGCGGTAGAAGGCGCAGACGATGAGCAGCATGAGCAATCCGGCCGCGACACCGCTGCGCAGCGTGCCGCCGAGATGACGCACGCATTGAACGATCAAGCCGGAAACGACGATCATCGAGAACAGGGACACGATACGGCCGGCGACGATCATGTCCCCGAACACGAAGCGGCCGAGCACACCGACGATGTAGAAACTCAACGGCGGATAGTTGTTGAACACAAAGCCACCGTCGCCTGGATCCAGCGGGCGTGGATACAGCGGCGGCGTGCCGGGCATGACCGCGCGGCCTGCAAAGACGGCGTTCCAGCCTTCATTGTAGCCAAGCGGAATATGCAGCGGAACGGACAATGCCGGGCCCAGCATCAGGAAGACGAGGAGCACGGACCCTGCCAGCAACACGCGGTCGAAATGTCTCTGATGCAAGTGAGGCGCCTCTCGGGAACAGAAGGTGCGTGGCGTCGCCGCGGTGTCTGGCAAACATCAGTCGAGCCGCACGGCAATCCGGTTCTCACCCTGCTTTATCGGGAAACCGACCGCACCGAACGAGGGCGGACCGAGCAGCAGGGTCGGATTGTTCGAGAACCCGTAACGCTCGGCTGGAAGGCCCAAGACGTTGCGGTCGAAATGGTGGTTGTTGTTCTCGTCATGGTAGATCGCGACAGCGAAAGTACCCGGCGCCGCGACGGCGAAACAAGCTTCCGCGCTGCGATCCTTGAGTGCGACGCGCGCGATCGCAATGGAACCACGGGCCTTCAGGAACACCGCTGGGTCGTCGCCGTAGAGCGTGAACGTTACGTTGCCCGCATCCGACCGCGCACCGGTCGCAACCACGTGCAAAACCGGCCCGTTCTGCGATGCGGCCCGGTCGCACGGCACAACGCCGGCCACGGCCGCCTTCGCACCATGGATTTGCAAGCCCGCGCACAGCATCAGTACAAGCCCTGCCGGTGCCGAGTTGCGCCTACGTGTCGGCGCCGGGTGCGCGCCGGACGGCGGTGTATTTGCCCACACCAGAGCGCTGTAGAACTGCCGCTCGCGGTTCGACGCAATGGTATCCGGCGTCACCGCGCTGACCGCCACGCGGGTCCGCACAGACGCGTACCAGTGCACAGCAAGCGTGCTCGCAGGCAGGATTTCCGCCAGTTCGACGCGGCGCCTCGGCCGGAACCAGTGGCTCGATATCTCGGGCGGAAATGGATGAAACACATGCGGCTCCAGGATCGCGACACCGGCCTCAACCGGGTCCTGGGCCAGCCGTTGCAACAGATGCGGGCCAAGTGCGCAGCGAAGCCGCCGGTCTTCGGGGCAAAGCCGCACCATGGCATGCAGGTATTCGGCAAAGAACGCGTTTCCCGCCGGCGATCCCATTGCCGAATTGGTAACACTCTGGTGGTAGAGATACTCGACCCGGCGAAAGCTGCTCCATCCGTTGGGCAGGCGGCGGAGCAGCTTGCGTAGAAGGTCGAGCCCGATCGAGCGGGCGCGGGCCAGCGGCGAAGCTGAGGTGCGGATGTCTGCCGGCCAGACGATCGACTCGGAAGCGAGGAAAGCGCCGATGCCGAGTAGCGGCGTGAGGGGGGCCACCGTCACCGTGTCCATGTCCAGATAGAGGCCGCCCTCCCGCCAGAGAATTGCCGCCCGCAGGATATCGGCCTTGACGGCGGCCGCTTCGACAACCGCATACAGCGCGGCAAGCTGACCGCCGATGCCCAGCATCCGGCCCGCTTCGGCCAGGTAGCTCGCCGGACAGATGCGCGAGAGGCGAACATCGGGCACGCCTTCGAATGCCGCCAGGATGTCGCCCGGATCCAGCGCATGCGTGTGGTGCAATACGATTTCGCCGAGCCCGCTTCGTGCCGCCGCCGAAAGCACGGCAAAGGCCTGGCTCCAGCCGAAATTCGGCCCGATCC
>CAZZVF010000076.1:0-10543 GCA_964657355.1 uncultured Buchnera sp. | reverse complement strand
CAGTACTTCCAGCATGCGGCCGGTGCCGGTGCCGATATCCAACGCCCGTCCGATCGGACCAGCAGGGAGCAGATGAAGCAGTTGCTCCTCGACGGTTTCCGCCCGTAGGTCCAGCGCCCGCATCTCGTCCCAGTCGGCGCCGGCGCGGCGGAACTTCTCGGAAGCGGCACGCGCCCGTTCAGCGAGCACCCGTGCTGCCTGCCGGCGATCTGCGGCAAGCTGCGGATCGGAAGCCGGCACGTGACGCAACAACTCGCGGACCAGCACGCCGGGCTCGCCCTGTGCCAGCACGAACCACGCATTTGCGCCCTCGCGCGACCGCTCCAGCAGTCCGGAATCGGACAGCAGCTTCAAGTGGCGCGACAGGCGCGGCTGCGACAATCCGAGGATATCGCAGAAGTCGTTAACGCAGAATGAACCCGCGGCACTGAGGGCGAGCAGCCTCAGGCGCGTCGGATCGGCTGCCGCAGCCAGTGCTGTGAGGAGAACATCCATCCAGCTTGCATATACATATAAAGCTTCCTTTATGTCCATGCATGAGTGAACGCGCGGCTCCACCTATCGAGCATGATCCGCGCATCGAGATCGTATTCACGCTCGAGGGTCCTCGCAGAGCCCAGGAGGCGGTCCTGGTCGAGAAGTCCGGACTGTCGTCCGACGACGAATCGGCTGCTGCGGCAGCTACCGCCTATTTCTTGGTGCAGGAGCAGGCGCGTGCGAGCCATCGGCCGGGATGCTCGTGCTGCTCGCCGCGTGGCCCGGTCGCCGCTGCCCTGAATGGACTTTTTCTGGCCCGGGCAAAGGGCGAGGTCGCCTGGTTCACCTGGGTGCTGGCGCTGGTTCACACCGGCCTGGGACGTCTCGCCGTGACGGCGGCGGTGTCCAGTGACCCACTCGTCGCCGCCCGTTTCAGGCTTGCCGCGCCTCAGGAGTGACGCTGTCGCCCTTTCCGAGCGGGCGTTGCATTATCACCACATCGAGCCAACGGCCGAATTTGACGCCGGTCGCGCGCAGGATGCCGGCTCGCGTAAACCCGAGGCTGGCATGCACGCCGATCGACCCGATGTTCTCGCTATCGCCGATCAAGGCCAGCATCTGCCGGAAACCGCGGGCCTCCGCACGCCTCAGCAGATCCGCCACGATATCCTTGCCGACGCCCTGGCCGCGCACGTCCTCGCGCACGTAAACACTGTCCTCGACCGTCCAGTCATAGGCCGTGCGCGCGCGAAAAGCGCCGTAATATCCGTATCCTAGCACTCCGGAAGCATCTGTTGCCACCAGCCAGTCGTAGCCGGCGGCAATTCCCTGGGCGTGCCGTCGCTCAAGCTCCTCGACGCTTGGGGGCACCTCCTCGAACGTGCCCGTGCCGTGCAGCACGTGGTGCGCATAGATGGACTGGATCTCGGGCAGGTGTTCGGCGTGCGCTTCTGTGATGGGCATCGTGGTCCTCGGGGCCGGCGCGGACGGGCCGGCTTGGGTGATTCCGAATGCGCGGTTTCGCGCTCATTGTCAGTTTAGTACCGAAACAATGGCGGATTTCCGCCAGAAAATCATAACTTGTTAGGGAAGTTCGTGGTAATGAGGCCTCGACTTCTCGCCCGCACGAACGGTTATGCCATTCAGGCTGCAGGGTAAGAAGCGGTTTACACTAGGGCCTGTAACTTCGGCCAAGCGACCGAGTTTGGGCGGCCAACCAGGCTTTTAGAGACCCGGCTTCCAAGAGGGATCTGATTTTGAACAACGAAAATGCGCATCCGGGTGTTCCCGAGCGGGCCAATCCAAGCCTGGATCCGTCCGGCTCCGATCCACTGATGATCGGCACGGACCGTGCCGCCGATGTGCTGACCCCAACGGAACTCCGGCTCCGCGCCGTCATGGCGGCTGCGCGCTTCCACGGTGTCGACCTCGATATGGCCGATTTTCGGAGTCAGGCGGGCGAGGCCTATCCGTCCCCGGCGTCGCTGGTGAACTGGCTCACCGAGCAGGGCCTTTCGGCGAAAGCCATGCGTCTCGTGTGGAAGAACCTGTTCCGCCTGCGCGAAGCGGCCCCGGTCGTCCTGTTGCTCAAGGACGGCACCGCGGGGCTGGTCGTTGGTGCCGATCCCGAGCGCGACATCGTCTGGCTGAAAAGCCCGACCGCGCGCGACTCCGAGCCCCCTGTCGCAGTCGACAGGATGCGGCTGGAGCAGGCGTGGGGAGGCGACGTTGTTCTGGTCCGCCGCCCGCATTCGCAGGCCGAGGGAGAAGCGCCGTTCACCTTGCAGTGGCTGTTTGGGCAGGTCCTTAAGGAGAAGAGGTTCCTCACGCAGATCAGTTACGCATCTCTAGTATTGTCTGCGCTCGCCATCGTGCCTGCATTGATGGTCATGACGACGATCGACAAGGTGCTCGACTACAACAGCCTGTCGACCTTCTACGTTCTGACGCTCATCCTTGGCACGCTGATGTTCTTCGAGGCTCTGCTCGGCTGGGCACGTCGGGAATTGGTGCTCGTGCTCTCAACCCGGATGGACTCCAGGCTCAATTTGCACATCTTCAGCCGTCTGCTTGCCCTGCCACTCGACTTCTTCGAGCGCAGTCAGGCGGGTGAGACGATCAGTCGTTTGCGTGAAGTCTACCGCGTGCGCGAGTTTTTGACTGGAAAACTGCTCTACACGTTGCTCGACGGCGTGACGCTGCTCGTGCTGATGCCGTTCCTGTTCTACATGGAGCCGACCCTTGCGGTCGTTGCCATCGCGGTGGCCGGCCTCATCGCCCTCATCATCGTGGCCTTTCTCAAGCCGGTAGGCCGACTTGTCGCCCTATCGATTCAGGCCGAGCACAAGAAGGGTGCCGTTATGAGCGAGACGGTCTACGGCATCCGTACCGTGAAATCACTGGCGCTTGAGCCGCAACAGAAGATCGTATGGGACGAGCGGGTCGCCGAGGCAAGTCGGTGGCGCCTGGCCGCAGGTCGTTTGGGCAACTGGCCGCAGACGTTGATTGATCCATTACAGACCTTCATGTCGCGCGGCATTGTTCTGTTCGGCGCATACCTGGCATTGCAAAACGATACCAGCATCGACAAGGGCGGTCTGATCGCCTTCATGATCCTCAGCGGGCGCGTCGCGGCGCCTTTGGTCGGGTTTGCAAAGCTGATGGAGGACTTTCAGGAGGTCCGCACGGCAGTCGGCCAGGTTGCCAAGGTGCTGAACAACCCCACCGAGACGCGCGCGCAGAACGACGGGATGCGGCCTAAATTCGAGGGGCAGGTGACATTCGAGGATGTCACGTTCACTTACCCACTCGGCCAACGTCCGGCGTTGAGCAAGGTCAATTTCAGCATTCCGCCGGGCACGATGCTGGGGCTGGTCGGCCGGAGCGGTTCGGGAAAGTCCACCATCACCAGGCTGCTGCAAGGCATCAACCGCGAGTATGTCGGCGCGGTGAAGATCGACGGCGCGGAGCTGCGTGAAATCAACCTCTCCCATCTGCGCCGCAGCTTCGGCGTCGTGTTGCAGGATAACTTCCTGTTTCGCGGCACGGTGCGGGACAACATCACCGCCGGTCGGCCCGGCCTCACGCTCGAAGATGCTGTCCGGGCGGCGCGCCTTGCCGGCGCCGAAGAGTTCATCGAGCGCATGCCGCAGGGCTACGACACCTGGATCGAGGAAGGTTCGGCGAACATCTCGGGCGGCCAGCGCCAGCGCCTGGCGATTGCTCGCGCGCTGATCACCAACCCGCGCATCATGATCCTCGACGAGGCGACCAGCGCGCTCGATCCGGAGAGCGAAGCCTTGGTGAACGCGAACCTGACGCGTATCGGCAAGGGCCGTACGATGGTGATAGTCAGCCACAGGCTGTCCAGCCTGGTGAATTGCGACCTTATCATGGTGCTGGACCGTGGCGCGGTCATCGACGTGGCGCCACACGACGTGCTGCTCGACCGTTGCGCGATCTACCGCACGCTCTGGAACCAGCAAAACCGCCATATCGACCCGGTGCGCGCGGCAGCCGCTCTGGCGCAGGGAGAGTAGCCGATGTCCGTCACCACGACACAGGCGCCAAAGACCACCGGTCCGTCAGGCAGCGAGGGCCCTTCGGGTAAGAAGCGTCCGTTGTTCACGCTCCGTCGTAGTGGCGACGACACTCCCGCCGAACTGATGGAATTCTACTCGCCGAGCACGGCGCTCATTGCAGCTCCGGCTCTACCCGCCGCGCGTAGTACGGTGCTGATCATCGGTTCGATGGTTCTGGTCATTTTCGTGCTGTTTACCGTGCTGTCCATCGACCGAGTGGTCACGGCGAACGGTAAGGTGGTCTCGATGACGCCGGAGAACGTCGTGCAACCACTGAATGCCTCGATCGTGAAGACGATTGCGGTGTCGCAGGGAGACATCGTTCACAAGGGACAGCTTCTGGCCCAGCTGGATCCGACATTTAGCGCGGCCGATAGTACCGCGGCCGTCGATCAGGTCGATCGCTACCAGACCGAGCTCGACCGTCTCGCGGCCGAAGTGCACCAGACTGCCTATAAGCCGACGAAGCTCACACCTGGCGCGCTCGTTCAGGAGGGGATCTTCAGCCAACGGGCCTCGGCCCGGGAAGCGGAGTTGCGCTACTACAAGGGCCAGATCGACGCACAGGCGGCTCTGCTGATGCAGGCGCAGGCGAATATTCGGCAATATGCGAAGGAAACCGGCGTTTCGGTCGACGTTGAGAAGATGCGCGTTCAATTGGAGCGTGATCAGGTCGGCAGTCGCCTCGATACACTTGCCGCGACAAATGCCCGCCTCGAGTCTGAGCGTCAGGTACTTTTCAGCGTCCAGCAGGCCGAGAATGCGAAGCAGACGATTGCCGGCCTACAAGGCCAGCTCGACAACTATAATCAGCAGTGGTTCGCCGACATTTCCCAGACGATGACGAGTGACAACGTTCAGTTGTCCACATACCGGGATCAGCTGGAACACGCAGCACTCAACTACAAACTGGTTGACCTTCGTGCTCCGCAGGATTCTGTGGTTCTGTCGGTGGCTCCCGTCTCGATCGGCACGGTGATGCAGGCTGGACAGACTTTCTTCACCCTCGTTCCCGTAAACGCGCCGCTGGAAATCGATGCACAGATGACAGCGGACCAGTCGGGCTTCGTGTTCGTCGGTCAGCCGGTGCTGATAAAGTTCCAGAGCTTCCCCTATACAGAGTTTGGCATGGCGCACGGAACCGTACGCCTCGTAAGTTCGGACAGCTTCCTCACCAACACGGCGTCATCCGCAACAAGCACCAGCTCCGGCTTGGCCAACAATTCCGTCTTTACCGGCGTCTCACCTAACAGCGCTTACTTCTTCGATGTGCGCGTAACGCTCGACCGTCTTTCCTTGAAGAATGTTCCCAAGGATTTCAGGGTCGTGCCGGGCATGCCCGTGGAAGCCGACATCAAGGTTGGCGAGCGCACGATCTTCGACTACCTCATCGACCGTTTGTTGCCGGTCATTCAAGAGGGCATGCGCGAGCCGGTCTAAGGAACACCCGAGGATGCGCTCGCCGCATGGGCCTTCTCAGGTGCAACCGAAGGTCTTCGCGTAATTGTTCTGGAGTAAGCAAACTAGCGAATGGGTATGCTGAAGCTGATGGACCGGGTTGTCGCGGCGGGGTCGCCCGCCGCGGCACTCAAGCGGGCGCTGCAACTTGAAGAGGCGGGTGAACATAAACGTGCCTTCGGCTTGTTCAGCCGGGCGGCGTCGGGCGGTATTCCCGAAGCGCAGTTCAGGGTCGGTCGCTCTTATCTCCGAGGGGCAGGCGTCCCGATCAGCCGCAAGGATGGCGCGGCGTGGCTGGAGCGTGCGTCGCAGGCCGGCTTTACCGAAGCCCAGACCCTCCTCGCCACCCTGTTTCTCTACGGCCTCGCGGGCAAGGCCGACAAGGCAACTCCGACGGGAGGATTGTTCAACCGGGGCGCTGCATCTCCCAATGACGAGCCCGACTATGTCGAGGCCCTTAAATGGGCGCGTCTTGCAGCCGATGGTGGTTCGCCCGAGGCGCAGGCGCTGCTGGGCTACATTCTTACTTCAGGTCCGGACGGTATCCGCAACCTCGGTGAGGCGGACCTCTGGTACAAAAAATCAGCCGACGCTGAGTGCGCGCAAGGCCATCTCGGGCTCGGACTCAGCCGGCTTCGCGCAGCGCATGACTATCAGACCCACGCGGACGCCGCGGACTTCTTAGTGAAGGCTGCTGCGGCCGGACTGCCCACGGCGCTTTATCTGCTCGGTGTGATGAACGAGCGCGGCGCTGGCATGCCGCAGAACCTCGACGAGGCGGCTCGCTACTACAAGCAGGCGGCCGAGAAGAACGTACGCAGTGGTCAGGCGCGTTGGGGCCTGGCGCTGCTAGAAGGCCGCGGCGTTGCGCGCAATCCGGTGGAAGGCGAGTCGTGGCTGAGACGCGCCGCAAACGCGGGCGATCGTGAAGCGGCAGCATTGGTCGGCGACATCTACGCCAAAGGCGGCGACCTTCCGCCGAACTATGCCGAAGCCGCCATCTGGTACAATCGTGCGGCTGAGGCCGGCCACGCGGCCGCAGCCCGCGCGCTAGGCCTGTTGTTCCTGACCGGCGCCGGCGTCCATCGCGATCCTGAGGAGGCTGGTCGGTGGTTCCGCAAGGCTGCGGAGGAGGGCGACAGGCAGGCCCAGGCAGACCTCGCCAACATGCTGCTTTCAGGCACCGGCTCAGCCGAACACGGCGAGCGGACGCGCGAATTGTTCGAACAGGCGGCGGGCTCGGGCGACCTTGTTGCTGCCTTCAATCTTGGTGTCTGCCTTGCCGAAGGCGTCGGCGTCGAACGTGACGACCGCCGGGCCCTCCTCTGGCTTCGTCGTGCAGCCGATGGCGTGGTGAACGCGCAGTATTGGTACGGCCGTATGCTCGCCGAGGGCAGGGGTATCGAGGCCGATCCGGTCGAAGGCCGACAGTGGATCAAGCGTGCCGCCGATACCGGCATGGTCGACGCTCAGGTCGCTCTCGCCGAACTTTGGCTCAATGGCACCGGCGGTCCTCGCTCGCATGAGGAGGCGTTGATCCTGTTCCGCAAAGCGGCCGCGGCGAACCATCTTGGAGCGATGTTCGCGTGCGGTGCCATGCTTGGCGGCGGCCATGAGGTCGCCGAGGACAGGGTCGCGGCCCGCGCCTTCTATAGACTAGCTGCTGAACGCAATCACGCCCACGCACAGATGATGCTCGGCCGCTTCCTCGCGCGGGGACTGGGCGGCGAGCAGGATGTCGGCGAAGCTCGCATCTGGCTGGAACGGTCGAAGTCACAAGGCGTCGCCGAAGCTGCTCAGGATCTCGCAAGCCTGACACCGCCTCCTTCCGAACTCGCCGAACGGCAACCGGTCGTCCGATCATCCGCGGGGTAACGCCTGGTTCGCATATTTGCCCTGGGGCTGCATGATCCAGACCAGGCTCCTGATTCAAGCTCAGGCTCGTTGTTCAAGTTTAAGGTGACCACCACCATCCTGGACCGGCCGAACCCGCACCGGCGCCGCCCTCCAGTCGAGACCGACAGCACGGCACTCGGCGAGCGTGCGGAAGCAGCCTGGCGACGCGGCGAAGCGCTGGCGGAGCAGGGCGATTTCCAAGGCGCCCTCATCTGGCTTGCCAGGGCCCATCGGCTGGCGCCGTCCGACCAGAACCTGCTGTTTTCACTCGCCATGGCTGAGCTCAGCGCCGGCAAGGCCACGGCCGCAGCAGGCCATTTTGCCACGATTGCCCGGCAGCATGGCGTGCGTGAATCCTGGTCCGGGCTTGCGGCGGCCAGCCTCCGGTGCGGCGATATCGGCGGCGCTGTCGAAGCGATCGGCGCGGCGCTTTCGCGCAACATGGCGGATGCCGGGCTGCTGTCCCTCGTCGTCCGTGTTGCAGCCCAGGCCCGGCTTCCAGGCTGGTGCGCATTTGTGGGGCCAGGGAAGGTGCGGGTAGGCGCCGCCTGCGGGCCCGTCGAACTGCGGCTCGATGGCCGCATCGTGCAGACAGCCAGTCCCGGCGCCGAACACCTCCAGCTGCCGTCGGAATGGCAGCAATCGGCCGAATTGGTCGTGTCTCAGAACGGCGGGAACCTGCTCGGCAGCCCAATATCGCTCGCTGCCATCCTGCGCCTCGAGGGATTTGCCGAACGGACCAAGGCGGGCGTGGAAGGCTGGGCCTGGCACCCCAGCGCGCCAGAACTCGATCCCGATATCCTCCTGCTCGACGAGGCCGGTGTCGAACTCGCCAGCGTGAGCGCGACCGACATCACCGGATCGGTCCAGGGCACGTCGCCGCTGGCTCGGCCGCGAAGCTTCGGTTTCCGGGTTCCCGCTTCCGCCACGGTGCGGGTGACGTCGCGCTCGGGACGAGACCTGCCCGGCAGTCCGCTTCCCGCAGCCGGCCGCCGCCAGCTGCCGCTGCCCGGATCCGGCGTCGCGGCCCCCGACAATATCCCTTGTGCACGCCGCCCGATCACGATCGTCATTCCGGTCTATCGCGGCATCGAGACTACCCGCGCCTGCATTGCTTCGGTGCTGGGGAGCCTGCCGCCCGCAGCCCGCATCCTGGCCGTGAACGACGCCTCGCCAGAGCCTGCGGTGGTTGCGGCACTCCAGGACCTCGCCCAGGCGGGCCGGATCGATCTGGTGGCCTCCTGTGCCGCCGATCCGGCGCGCAACCTCGGCTTTCCCTCCGCAGTGAACGCCGGCCTCGCCGCTGCTTCAGGCCGCGACGTCGTTCTGCTCAACAGTGACACCCTGGTGGCCGGCGACTGGCTGACGATGCTGGCCGATGCCGCCTACAGCGCGGCGGATATCGGCACCGCCACACCGTTCTCGAACGACGCGACCATCCTCAGTTACCCGCAAGCCGCCGCCCCGAACCGCTTCCCCAGCCCATCGGAAACCCGCACCCTCGCGGCGCAGGCCGCACAGGCGAATGGCGGCCTGATCGTGGAGATTCCGACGGCACACGGCTTCTGCATGTTCATCCGGCATGATTGTCTCGCCAGCACGGGCGGCTTCGAGGAAGCGATCTTCGCCCAGGGGTACGGCGAGGAAAACGACTTTTCCGAGCGGGCGCGCGACCTCGGCTGGCGCCATGTGGGCGTTCCCGGAGCCTTTGTCGCACACGAGGGCGGCGTGTCCTTCGGCGCCGGACGCACCCATTTGCTGATGCGCAACCTCGGCATCCTCGCCGCACTGCATCCCGGCTACCATCCGCGGATCGCCACCTTCATGGCGAGCGATGCTCTGTTCCCGTCCCGCCGGCGGCTCGACGAGGTCAGGTGGCGCTCCGGTCGCCAGGCGGGCGCGGTGCTGCTGATCACCCATGGCGGTGCCGGCGGCACGAAACGCATCGTCGCCGGCCGGGGCGCTGAAATCCGGCAGGCCGGATTGCGGCCGATCGTGCTCTCGGCGTCGGACGGCCTGTGCTGCGTCGGCGAGGAAGAGGGCGGCTTTCCGAACCTGCGCTACCACCTTCCGGGCGAGCTGCCTGCGCTGCTGGCTCTGCTGGGCGACGACAAACCCGTTGCCGCCGAGCTGCATCACCTGCTCGGCCACGATCACAGCATCACCGCTTTGTTTGCCGCATTCAAAATCCCCTACGACGTCTGGGTTCACGATTACAGCTGGCTTTGTCCCCGCATATCGCTCGTCATGGGCGAAGGCCGTTACTGCGGGGAGCCGCCCGCACCGGTTTGCGAATCCTGTGTCCGGCAATGGGGCCGGGCCATCGAAGACCCGGTGTCGCCAACACTGTTACGCACCCGCAGCGCTGCAGATTTTGCCGCCGCGCGCAGCATCCGGGTGCCGTCCGACGACGTGGCGCGCAGGCTCCGGCGCCATTTTCCGCGCGTGCGGCCGGATGTCACTCCATGGCAGGCCCATCCGCCGTTCCAGGCGCCCTCGGTCCATGCGCGCACCGGCAGGCTCGTGGTCGCGACCGTCGGGGGCATCGGCGTGGAAAAAGGGTTCGACGTGCTGCTCGCCTGCGCTTTGGACGCGGCGGCGCGAAAACTCCCGGTCGATTTTGTCATCGTCGGCTACAGCATCGATGACGACAGCCTGGAAGCCACCGGGCATGTCAGGATTACTGGGCCGTTCAGGCAGGATGAAGCGGGCGCCCTCATCGCCGCACAAGGCGCCCAAATGGCGTTCCTACCGTCGATCTGGCCGGAGACCTGGTGCTATGCGTTGAGCGATATCTGGGAGGCCGGGCTGTCCGCCGCGGTGTTCGATATCGGCGCGCCGGCGGACCGCGTGCGCCAGTGCGGTCGCGGCTGGGTGTTGCCGCTTGGTCTCCCTGCGCCAAGCATCAACGATGTGCTGTTGCGTTTTGCGAATGCTTAATGGAAGTGACGGCTAATGCTGCATGGTGCAGGCCGCAGCTGCTGCGCCGAATGGGATGGAACGGTGTCGTATCGACGTTGTCGCGCGGGTCATCGCATGTTGACGGTTGCGGCGTGCGTGTGATCATGCCGCCGACGTATGAGTTTGGACCGGAGACTCCGGCCGCATGACGAGCCGATCAATTTCGACCC
>CAZZVF010000075.1:0-10594 GCA_964657355.1 uncultured Buchnera sp. | reverse complement strand
CACCGACGGCGCCAACCATGTCGATTTCCCGGCCTCAAGCCCCTACGCCCTGGCATGCGGCGGCACCAGCCTGCCGCAAAATGGAACCGAAACCGCCTGGAACGACGGTGCCAACGGGGGCGCCAGCGGCGGCGGCTTCTCGGCCTCCTTCGCGGCCCCGACCTGGCAGACCGGTGTGAGCGGTTTTTCCGGGACCAAGCGCGGCGTTCCTGACGTCGCCGGCGATGCTGATCCGGCGACCGGCTACAGCATCAGCATCGACGGCCAGACCGCGGTGATCGGCGGCACCAGTGCCGTAGCACCGCTCTGGGCCGGGTTGATCGCCCTGGTGAACCAGTCCTCGGGCAAGAAGACCGGCTTTGCCAACCCGACGCTCTACGCCAACCCGAGCGCTTTCACCGACATCACCAGCGGCAATAACGGCGCCTTCAAGGCGGGTCCGGGCTGGGATCCGGTCACCGGCCTCGGCTCACCCATCGGCACGCAGGTGCTGGCGGCGCTGGGAGGCACCGCCGCCAGCAGCTGATTTTTAGGCTGCGACCTTTGCAGGATGGCGGCGCGAGAACTTCATCGTGCCGTCGTCGAGCTTGCCGTAGCGCAGGGTCATCAGGTCGAGCGCGTAATTCTGATAGAGCTTCCACGGCTTGGTGGAGCCCTGGCGTGGCAGTTGCTCCAAGGCTCGCTGCACATACCCTGAGGTGAACTCCAGGAACGGCGCCTCGGTCACGGCCGGGTCGCGTGTCGGCGTGCACTGGTCCCAGCCGCGCTTGTCCATGTATTTCAACAGGCGGCAGACGTAGTCGCAGGTGAGATCGGCCTTCAGGGTCCACGATGCGTTCGTATAGCCGAAGGCGGTCGCCATGTTCGGCACGTCGCTATACATCATGCCTTTGTAGCTCATCGTCTTTCCAAGATCGACGCGCGCCCCATCGACCGTGATGTCCATGCCGCTCAGGATCTGCATCTTCAGGCCTGTGGCGGTGACGACGATGTCCGCCTCGAGCTCCTGGCCGGATTGCAGCTTCAGCCCGTGTTCGGTGAAGGTTTCGATCCTGTCGGTGACGACAGAGGCCTTGCCGGAGCGGATTGCGTCGAAAAGGTCGCTGTCGGGCACCAGGCATAGGCGCTGGTCCCACGGGTTGTAGGTCGGCGTGAAGTGGGTCGCGACGTCGTAGTCCGGTCCGAGCTGCTTCTGCACCATGCCGACGATGCGCTGCTTGAACTCGGCCGGCTTACGGCGCGCCATCTTGAACAGGAACAGCTGTAGCAGGACGTTGCGCCAGCGCGTGATGCCGTAGGCCAGCTTGGCCGGCAGCTTGCTGCGCAGCCAGTTCGCCCATTCGTCCTCGGCGGGACGGGACACGATGTAGGTCGGCGAACGCTGCAGCATGGTCACGTGCGCGGCCGTCGCGGCCATGGCGGGCACCAACGTCACCGCCGTTGCACCGCTGCCGATGACGACAACGCGCTTGCCGGCGTAGTCGAGCTGCTCGGGCCATTTCTGCGGGTGGATGATCTCGCCCTTGAAACTCTCCGTTCCGGCGAAGTCGGGCGTGTAGCCGCCCGCATAATCGTAGTAGCCGCTGCAGGTGAACAGAAAGCCGCAGGTGAACTGCACGCTTGCGCCGTCGGAGTTGCGCTCCGCGTCGACCGTCCAAACTGCTGCCTCAGACGACCACGACACCGCACGCACCTTGTGGCCGAAGCGGATCTTCTGATCGACCCCATAAGCTGCGGCGGTGTCACGGACGTATTTCAGGATGGATGGGCCGTCGGCGATCGCCTTGGCTTCGCCCCAGGGCCGGAATGAATAGCCCAGCGTGTACATGTCGGAATCGGATCGGATGCCGGGGTAGCGGAACAGGTCCCACGTCCCGCCGATGGTGTCGCGGCCTTCAAGCAGCACGAAGCTCTTGTCCGGGCATTTCATGGTCAGGTGGCACCCGGCGCCGATGCCGGACAAGCCTGCGCCCACGATGACGACGTCGAAATGCTCGAGACTCATGGAACGCCCGCCGTTGCTCAATTACCGGGTGGTCACACTAATCCGGGCAGGCGTGGCAGTCGAGCCAAATGAGGTCCGGCGTGGAAACCACGCTCCGGGGCGAGGGAGTTCGGCCAAGGCGAGCAGCAGCATGGCCAGGGCCGCGGGCACGAAGCGCAGGTCCAGGGCCGTCATACGGGTTCTTTTGGGAACGATGCGCGCCAGGGCCGGCAACAGGGCGCCCTCGTCCTGCAGATGCAGGTAGGTGAGGCCGCTTTGCAGAGCCAGGGATTTCAGATGCGGTTCGTCGACGGCGGAAAGGTGCTCGTGGCCACGGAACAGGCCGCCCGTCTCGCTCGGAACGTCGCCGGGCATGAACACGCCGACCTCGCGACCGTTCTGGTCGTAGCGCGGAATGGGCGAGAAATCATGGCCGCCCAGCCCGACGACGAGGCCGTTCGCCGTGCCGCGCGAATGGGCGAAGTCGGGCGCGCCGGTCCATGAGAGAGGCGGCGTTTCCTGGCCATCGGTGATGAAGGCGAGGTCGGCGCCGGAGCCGTTCGCCATGGCCATGGCCGCCTGCAGGCCGATTGCGATGTGGCTTTCGGAATCCCAGCCCATACGCCAGTCGATGGCGCCGATTTCCTCGTCCAGTGCGGCGTAGTTCTCGCAGGTCTCGACCGGTTCGAAGAGCAGGAACGGGCGCCGCTCGACGAAGATCGACAGCCCGAGGCGGGAGCCACAGGGCAGTGTGGCCAGCATTGTCTGCACCGCGCGTTTCTCGAATGCGAGGCGGCTGACCGGGGCGCCGTCCAATCTCACGTCGCGCGTGTTCATGCTGGCCGTGATGTCGAGCACGGCAATCACGTCATAGACCGGGCGCGCAATGTGCAGCGGTCTCATGGCGAACGTTGCGAGCAACAGCAGGAAGGCTGCCAGGCGCATCTGAAAGCGACGGCTGTGGAGAGCGTTCACGGCAGCCCGTTCGGCGTGCCGGGTATGTCTGGCCACAAAGCTCGCTCGCGCGCCATGTCGTGGCCCTTGTTGGGTGGCGCGCCGTCCGCTTCGCGCACCAGGGCAGCGGCGATGTCGTAGTTGTAGCGCGCATCCCAGTTGAACGGATCGATCTGCAGGGACTGCCGGTATTCGAGTTTCGCCAGGTTGATGATCGGTGCGATCTGGCGCATCGGGTCGGTCTTGAAGGCGTCGAGCGCACGGCGAAGGTGCGCGTTGCCCAGCGCATAAAGCAGCGACGCGCGTGCGGCAGGATCGCCGCCCGCTTCCATTCTGTCCGCGAGCGCCTGCGCCTTGTCGATCTGGTTGTGCGCCAGCAGATAACGCCCGCGGGCGGCCTGCAATGCTCCAAGATCGTCGAACGGGACGGGAATGTTCTGGCCGGAGGCGAGCCTTGCGATGGCATCGTTGCTGTGCGCGCCTTGCCAGACGGCAATGCCGCTTTGCAGGGCTGCGACCGCCGCGATGGCAAGTGTCGCGGCGAGTATTCCTTCGCGCAGGACGATGCGTTTCATGCTCGCGGACTCTGGGGCTTGTCCGTCCGCAGCGCGGGGGCCGGCGTGAAATCCCGTTCGGCGAATTGTGCGAGCAGGACAAGCAGAACGCAGCAAGCTGCGACCGCGTAGCAGACGCCGTCCAAATCGACGCGGACGACTTTCTCCGCGTAGGTGAACGGGCGGCTTTCGAGCTTGCCGATGACATCCGTGGCCGCGGCGATCGAGCCCGGATCGCGCGCTTCGAAGCCGCGATATGGGATGCCGAGCGTGTGAAAGAAGGCATCCAGTGCCGCGGGATGCGAGGTGTCGTTGCTCGTCATGTCTTCGGCAAGCGAAGGATCGTCGCCCGAGCGCAGATAAAGGTAATAGAGATGCGCGTGCTGACGCACCGACTCGCGGCGGATGTAGTCCTGCACCCGGTGGTCGATCAGCCCCGCGCCGTCCGACACGAAGAGGATGACGCGCGTTGCGTCCGACGAGTCGTGCGCGAACAGCGAGAGTGCGAGCGAGAGGCCGCCACCGATATCGGTGTTGGCCAGCGCCTTCTGGTGCATCGCCGCCATCGCGGCGGCGATCGGTTCACGATGCGAAGTCAACGGCATGGCGAGCATCGGCGAGGTAGAAAATGCGATCAGCGCGAAACTGTCGTGCGGCCGGCGCGCAAAGAATTCGTCGATGATGCGCGCAGCTGCGGCGGTCTTGGTTTCCTGGGCTTTCTGCCCTGCGAGCGCAAAAGGCTCGTCCATGCTGAGACTGCGATCGAGCACCAGCACGATATGCGCGCCAGTTCCGCTCCGCAGCACGGTCTGTTGCGGCCGGTGCAATCCCGCAAGACCGATGACCGCAGCCGCAATGGCCGACGCCGAGAGGATGCGCAGCGCCAGGTCGAGGCCGCCCGAAGCTGCGTCCGAAGGCGTGGCAAGCAGCGACGAAACACCGATCCAGCGGGCGCCGCTGCCGGCTAGCGCTTGTATGCAGAACACCAGGAGAAGCAGAACGAGCGGGTGATCGACAGCAAGGTTCACGACAGACGCTCCGCCCGCTTAAGCCGGCGCCCCAGCGTCACCAGATCCGGCAGCGTCGCCAGTGCAGTCGCGGTGTCGGCTGCCGGCCCGAAGAACATGGCGCGCGATGCGGCAAAGAAGCGTTCGATGTCGGCACGCAAAGGCAGAAAAGCGGAATGGCGGCCAATAAATTGGTCCAGATCGCCGGCCAGCACCCGCTTTCCCGCGGCCGCATCGAACGCGCGGTGCAACGCGAGCAAGGCGGCCACGCGCGCCTCTTCGTTGTCCTGACGGGACAGTTGCGAAACCTGGCGCGAGGCGTGTGCAAACGGCCGTCCGCGCATACGCAGGCCAGGCAGCCAGCCTCGCCCGGCTGCCAGCAGCACAGCCGCGACCAGCGCCACCAGAAACGAGGCGATCAGCCGCAGCTTGGCGCTGGCGAGCGGCACCGTGAGGAATGGATGATCCCCGCGCAGGGCGGCGGACTCGATGATCGGATTCAAATCGTGCCTGAAGGGCGAAGCGAGATAGGAGAAGCCGGGAATCTGCGCATCGAAGCGCTTCGTGCCCGACTTGAAACTCAACAGATATCCGGGAACCTGCGTGCGGCCGGCTTCTTCCGGGTCGTAGAAACTCTGATATTGCGAGCGGATGGTGACGCGCAGTGCGCCCCCGTCTGTGGCTTGTGTCACGGTAATGCGCCGCAGATCCACCCAGGTCGAAACCGGGCCCGCGGACGGCAGCGAGGACGGTTCGAGGTCGGCACCTGCATCGACCGTGACGACAGCTTGCGTTTCCATCAGGTCGCCGACGAAGTAGCCGAAATCGCGCTGTGGCGGCTGCATGTCGACAGAGCGCACCTGGGCGCTTGCACAGGGTGCGGCGAGCAGCAGCACTATGATCGCCCATCCGCGCATCTCAGCCGCTCAGCAGATGTTCGCCGAGTGCGGCGACGTCGAGACGGCCGGTGGCGTGGAATGCGGGCCGGCCATGGCGCAGGAAGATGCGGTCGAGCGACGCGCGATGTTCGGTTCGCATCGCATCCCACCGCCGCCGCAATGCAGGCCGCATGAGCAGCAGGCGCGCGCGGCCGCTTTCGGCATCGCGGATGCGCAACAGGCCCGATCGAGGCGGATCGGCTTCCCGTGCATCGTGTAGGACAACGGGCGCCACATCGTGCCGTGCCAGGCGGCCGAGCGCCTCGTCGATTACCGGCAGCGGTATCAGGAAATCAGAAATTAGCAGAACGAGGCACCGCCGTTCAGGAAGGCTCTCGGCCAGCGCCAGGATGCCGGACGCGTCTCGCCCGCCCGGTTGCATGTCCCGCAACGAGGCGACCAGTTGGGCGGCGCGCCCGCGCGATCGCGACGGGGCAAAGTGCAAATCGACGGTCTCCGCAAATCCGGCGAACCCGAACGCATCGCCCGCCCGAAGCGCTGAACGAGACGCTGATTGGGCGAGATCCGCGAGTGCACCCATTTTCGAGCCGCATGGTGCCGCTTGCATGGAGTGGGACAGGTCCGCTGCCAGCACGACGGAGATGGCGCTTCGGTTTTCCATTTGTCTGACCACGAGGTTTTCGAACGGGTCGACGATGGAGCGGCGCACATCGATGCGGCGTGCATCGGGCAGTTGCCAGAACGGCAGATGTGTCCGGAAGTCGCCGCCTGCGCCGCTATGGCGCGCGGGATGGCGCCCGGGCCGCACATCGCCGGCGCGCCAGCGCACGCGGTAGTTCAGATAGGGAATGCCGTCCTCGTCGGGAGCGGCCGTCAAGGCGCCGGCACCAGCTCGAACACCTGGCGGCAGAGCTCGCGTACCAAAGTTTCCGCGCGGCTTTCATAGACTGCGTTGACGAAAATACGGTGAACCATGACTTCGGGGAATACGGCGCGCAGATCCTCGGGCAGTGCCATGTCGCGCCCTTCGAGCCAAGCATTGGCGCGCGCCGCACGCACCAGAGCACTCACTCCGCGTGGACTGGCGCCCCCCTGGACCAGGCGGCTGATGTCGACGCCTTCGATGCGAACTCCGGCGCGGGCCGGGTCGCGCAGCCCGTCCCACAACGCGACCAGGTACGTCTCCAGCCGCTCGCTCGTGTGGATGGCCTGCTGGACCTGCACGGCCAGCCCGGCGAGGCCGCGATAGTCGAGGATTCCGGGCTGGATGGAGCCGACGAGAGCGTCCACGTCGTGGAAGCGCGGATCGAAGATCAGCTGCCGCCGCATCGCGGGGTCGGTCGGCGTCTCGACACCGATTTCCATGAAGAAGCGGTCGCGCGCGGCGGCCGGCAGGTCGAACGTTTCCTCGCGTTCCAGCCTGTTGCGGTCGGCGAACACGAGCAGATGCGGCAGCAGGATTTCGCGGTTGAAGGCGGTGACGCTGCGCTCGGCCATCAGGCGCAGCAGCAGAGCGTGCACCTGTGGGCGGGCGCGGTTGATCTCGTTGAAAAAGAACACCGCAAGATCGGCGCCGTGCCGCAACACTGGGCCTTCGTCCAGGCGCGGCTTGCCGTCCTCGTTAATGGAGGCGTGATACACCAGGTCGCCCGGCATGAGGTCGATGGTGCCCTCAACCCGCTCGTAGGGGCCGCCCAGCGCACGTGCGACACTCCGTAGCAGGGTCGTCTTGCCGACGCCGACATCGCCTTCCAGCAGCACATGGCCGCGGCATAGGATCGCGATGGTCATCATGCGGATGACATGCGACTGGCCGACCACGACGGCCCCGACTTCGCGCTCGAAGGCCGCGACGCGTGGGCGCCAGTCATCGAGGCCGATCGGCGGTATGCTTGAAGCCTGCTGGGTTTCGGTCGGGCTATCGTTCAGGCCGGAATAGAGTAAATCGGCCATTCGAATCCCCCGGGTGCGCCCACCTTGTCGGGGAAACCCGCAGCGAGCTTACGGGTATGAGGTGCAGCCGCTCGCCGTTTTGGCAAGCCGGGCATTTCGGTAAGCCGCGTGCTGGCTAGGCGCAGAGCCAGCAAGGCGTCACCCGGGAGGGCGCACCTGTGGTATTAGTGGGCGGTCGGCTGTTCCGCGGAGGCGTACGCGGCGCCGGGCTCCACCGGGGCTGAAGGGCGGCGAATCGGCTGAACTGCCAGCAATGTCAGTGCCGCCGTCACCCCGATCATCCAATACTTCATCATCGGCGCTCCTCGCAGGCATTTCCGCTGCGCTGCAACACATAAAGGATCTTTCGCCGCCAAGTTCCAGCTTCAGAGGGTGTCGGAGTGTCACAGCCTTGTTGATCGGCGGTAGTCGTGCGGGAACCTAAGCAACCGGAAGGCTCCGTTCGCTCTAACACTGCCGAACCTAGCGGGAGCTGAGACGCCGATGACCGAAGGCCCTACGACCATGAACGGCCCGCTTCATACGCCCAACGTGGCGCTGGATGACCGGCTGATCTCCGCGACCTTCGCCAGTTCCGAGGCTGCGCTTCTCGCAAGGCAAAGGCTGATCGGCGCCGGGATTGCGGAGGATCGCGTCCTGGTTGGCAGCGAGGCCGAGCGCGACCGCGGCGTTGCCGAAAGCACCGAGCCGTCGGACCAAAACCTGATTGGCTGCATCCGCGAAGCCATTGTACCGGAAGATAGCGAGCGGCAGAAACGCGCCGCCGTGTCCCATGACGATGCCTTGCTGGAAGTGCGGCCGCCGACCGAACTGGTCGAGATTGCGGTACAGATCATCGAGCAGAGTAGCCCGAAGCGGTTCGACGCGGATTTGGAGCGTTGGCGAAACAAGGCCTGAGATAGTCCGTCTGGCCGGTTTACATGCGGGCGATGGGCGGCGCATTGCCGTGTCGGCCATGGCGATCGTAAGCCGTGTGCCTTAACAGCAGCGGTTGCATTCCCAGGTAAGATCG
Source organism: uncultured Buchnera sp. (assembly GCA_964657355.1). Lineage (GTDB taxonomy): Bacteria > Pseudomonadota > Alphaproteobacteria > Acetobacterales > Acetobacteraceae > BOG-908. The sequence continues at coordinate 2,231 of CAZZVF010000075.1, read as the reverse complement.
ATGCGCAACGGCGAGCAATCCGTCTCCTGGCTGCCAGACCTGAAGGGGCGGGGCGGCGCATTGTACCGCGCCCTCCATCAGGCGATCGAGGACGCGATACGCGGCGGCGAGTTGCAGCCCGGCGACCGTCTGCCGACCCATAGGATGCTGGCGGAGGCGCTTGGCGTCGACCTCACCACCGTCACCCGCGGCTATGCTGAGGCGCAACGTCACGGGCTCGTAGAGGCGACCGTCGGGCGCGGCACCTTCGTGCGGGCCGACATCCCGCTGCTACGTGGCGGCGACCGGGCTCCGCTGGTCGACATGACGATGAACCTGCCGCCGGTGCCGATGGAGCCGTCGTTACGGACCCTGGTGCAGGAAAGCATCACCCGCCTGTTCCGCCAGCAGGACCCGGCTGCGTTGCTGTCCTATCGCTGGGGTGCCGGTAGCGCCGACGAGCGCGCTGCCGGTGCCGCGTGGCTGCGACCGACGATCGAAAAGCTCGATCCGGAGCGCGTGCTGCTTTGTTCAGGCGGTCAGGCCGGTCTGCTGGCAGTGCTCAGCACGGTGGCGTCTGCCGGCGACCTTATCCTGGCCGAGCGCATTGCCTACCCCGGCCTTCGCGCGCTGGCGGCGCAGCTGCACCTCCGCCTTGGCGGCGTCGAAATGGACTCCGAAGGCATCATTCCGGACGCACTCGAACGCGCCTGCCGCGAGCAGGCGCCGCGGATGATCTACTGCAATCCCACGATCCAGAATCCGACCACCGCGAGCATGCCGGAGCATCGCCGGCGGGCGATCGCGGCCATCGCGCAGCTTCACAACATCCCGATCCTGGAAGACGACACCTACGGGCTGCTGCCGACGGACCGTATCCCGGCCATCGCGTCGTTCGCGCCGGATCATGTCTATCACGTCGCAACCACCGCCAAGACGCTCTCCCCTTCGCTGCGGATCGCCTATGTGGTCGTGCCCGGGCAGGCGGAGGCGACCCGGATCACCGCGGCGTTGCGTGCGACTTCGCTGATGGCGTCCGGCCTGTTGAGCGGCCTGGTGACCATGTGGATCAGGTCCGGCCAGGCGCTTGAACTGCTTGGCGCGATCCGTGAGGAGATGGCGCGGCGCCAGCGTGTCGCGCATAACCTGCTCGGTGACGCGGCCGCGGCGCATCCGGAGGGGCTGCATATCTGGCTCAGCCTGCCCGATCATTGGCGGAGCGCGGATTTCACCGCCTATGTCCGGCAGCGCGGCCTTGCCGTGGTTCCGTGCAGCGCCTTTGTCAGCGAGGGCACGTCGCCCAACGCGGTGCGTATTTCACTGGGCGCCGCATCGAGCACCGAGGTGCTGCAAGAGGCGCTCAGGCCACTCGCCGCGGTCCTGCAGCGTCACGTCCTGCCGGAATTCTCCGAGCTGGTGTAGGCGCCGCTCAGACCGCGACACTCCCCGACACCATTTCCACTTCGCCCCATACGCCCGGCAGTACGATGCCGGCCGCCTGTGCCACCGGCTGCAGATCGGCGACCCGGGGATTGAACAGGCGGACGAGCTGCCGGAATGTTTCGTCGGCCTCTTCCGGGTAGACCACTGCCATGCCGGACGGCGTGCCAACCAGCAATTCGACCACCATGCGGTTCGGCCGCGCTCCCGCGGCGACGTGGACCAGGCCGTCGTAGAGGCGGAAATTCACCACGTCGTGGAACAGGTAGGTCGCTTGCCGGCCGCACAGTGCGGCGAGCGACTGGAAGTCGGCGGCGATTTGCTCGTTGGTGTGTTGCCCGTCGATCAGCACCAGGTCCGGCACGTCGCCGGCATTTGGCGCATGCTGGCGAATGATCCTGGCATTATCCGCCGGCGACAATCCCTGCAGCACGGTGCAGTCGAGCCCTTCCTCGCGGGCAATGGCATTGGTCAGCGCGATGCCGGCTTCCGGCTCCACCACCAGCACCTTCGCGGCCGGATTGATCAGCGCGAGCCCGAGCGCACTCCAGCCGAGGCCGTTGCCGACGATGTAGATGAAGCGCGGCTGCAGCACCCGGCAGAACCGCTCGAGCACCATCAGTTCGACCAGGCCGATGCCGAGATGCTGCGTCAGGCTTTCCCCCGCGCGCACGAAATGGGTGAACGGCGCGTCGCGATAACCGCCGAAATGCAGCGGATTCAGCCCCGAGACCGTCTCGATGCCCGCATGGGTTCGGTAGAGGTGCTGGAGGCGCGCGAGGCTGTCTTGCATCGGGTTGCGTCTTGCTTGC
>CAZZVF010000074.1:0-10594 GCA_964657355.1 uncultured Buchnera sp. | reverse complement strand
CAGGACGACTGCGTCGTCGGGGCTAAGCAGGACGACTGCGTCGTCGGGGCTCATCAAGACAAACCGTGACCTGCGGGTCGACTTTTTTCGCGGGCTTGCCTTGTGGTGGATTTTTACCGACCACATTCCTGCCGACTGGCTCGGTACCTTTTCGATCCGGAACTTTGCGTTATGTGACGCAACGGAGATTTTCGTCCTGCTTGCAGGCTATGCCGGTGGCATTGCTTACGGTGGCACTATGCGGAAGCAGGGCTGGCTGTTTGCTGCGGCGGATGTCGTGCGGCGCGCCTGGACCCTGTATATCGCGCATATTTTTCTATTCGTGGTATTCGCGGCCCAGGTCGGGCTTTCGGCAAGCGCGCTTGATCGTGCGGATTACCTTGACGAAATCCATCTCGATGTGTTGGGCGACGCGCCGTACCGGGCGCTGCTCGAAGCGCTCAAGCTGCACTTCCAGCCTGCCTATCTCAACGTCCTGCCGCTTTACGTCGTGCTGCTGTTGATGTTTGCGGTGGCTTTGCCGCTGTTGCGATGGCCGGCGGTGCTCGCCGGTGCGTCACTGACGCTTTATGCCGCAGCACGGCTGTTCCCGTTCAACCTGCCGAGCTGGACGGGTGGCGGCTGGTTCTTCAATCCGTTCACGTGGCAGCTGCTGTTCATGATGGGCGCCATCCTGTCGTTTGCGCCGGGAGAGCCCCCTCGGCGCACGCGCCCGCTCGATGCCGCGGCGATCGTCATCGTGGTGTTCGGCCTGCTGATGCAATGGGTGGTGTGGGTTTACCCATCGGTGACCAGCAGCCTGCCGCCGACTCTCGGCCATATCTTGATGGTCGTCGACAAGGAGGGGCTGCACCCCTTCCGGCTCCTGTCGATCCTCGCTTTGACATGGCTCACCGCGCGCCTTGTCCGCAGCGATGCTGCATGGCTGCGCAGCAGGCTCGCCAGCCCCTTCGTGCTTGCCGGCCAGCATTCTCTGCCGGTGTTTTGCGCAGGTATATTCCTCGCTTTCCTGGGCAGGCTGGCTACCGAGGCGAATTCCGCTGCGCCGGCGCAGATCGGGGTGAACCTGGTGGGAGCGATCTCGATGTGGGGCGTGGGCGCGGTCGCCGCCTGGTATTCGAACAAAGGAAGGAAGGCACGGGCCGCGACGTAAACCTTGCGCCACTGCGCGCTTCCGATCGGAGGGCCGAGCGGCTTTAGTGAAGGCCGGCCGGCACATAGGAGTGACGCATCCCAGTAACAACTACGCGCAATCGGCTCCCAGCGGCTACGCACCGGCACTCCTTGGCAACCCCCGTGCGTCTGACGCTTTCAAGTGGCATGCTCGTGATGTTTGCCCTTCCCTTAAAGCCAAATGGCGCACCCTCACCGCCGCCCGGCGAGGCGCATTGGCCATCTTCCGGCGGTCCACTCGACGCTTGGCTGCGCGGCGAGTTGAGCAAGGATTACGATCAGGTCCTCGCGGAAGAGGTGCCGGAGGAATTGCTCTCGATCCTCCGCATGGTTCACTAGCCACCCAATACCGTGCTTTCGTCGTAGAGTCCGCGCGTGAGAGTGAGGTGTTAACCTGCGCCGGCCATTGTGGGGACGAGATGCGGGTTACAGTCATTCAGTGCGCGCCGGGGACCGACAAGCAGGCCAACATCCGTATGGTTAGCGACCTGATGAGATCTGCGGTCGAGCAGGACAGGCCGGACCTTGTCAGCCTGCCGGAGATGTGGACGTGCCTCGGGGGCGATCGGGAAACCAAGCTTTCGCAGGGCGAGTGCCTCCCCGAACCCGGTGGTGCCGCGGCAGAGGGGTCTGCCTATCGCTTCCTGAGCGAGTTTGCCCGGACGCACCTGATCACGGTTCATGGCGGCTCTCTCGGTGAACGGCAACGCGATGGGTTGTTCAACACGACGGTGGTGTTTGGACCCGACGGCTCGGAACTGGGACGCTACAGGAAGATCCACCTGTTCGACGTGACCATCCCCGGCGGTGCGGATTATCGTGAAAGCCGGCTCTTCGGCGCCGGCGATGCGCCGACCTGCTGCGACACCGGCGTGGCCAACGCGACCATGCGTTTAGGGCTGAGTATCTGCTACGATCTGCGTTTCCCCGAACTCTTCATCGCGCTCAGGCGCGCGGGTGCAACAGTCATCATGGTGCCATCGGCCTTCACCAAGGAGACCGGACGCGATCACTGGGAGGTGCTGTTGCGCGCCCGCGCGATCGAGACGCAATGCTGGGTGGTCGCCGCCGCCACAACGGGACGGCATGAGGACGGTCAGGGCGGACCGCGGGAAACGTTCGGTCACAGCCTGATCTGCGATCCGTGGGGGCATGTCGTCGTAAAGCTGGAGGCCGAACCGGGCTTTGCGACGGCGACGCTCGACGCAGAGAGCTTTTCCAAGGTGCGCACTGCGATGCCGGTGTTCGAACACCGCAGGCTGATCTAGGCGCCATGGACAGCGCAATGTCAGCGTCCTTTGCAGCGCCCAGGCTGAGGAACGTCGAGCGCATCTGCGTACTCGCCTCACCGACCGACCTCGCCCGCGAAGCCCGCGCGCGGCTCGTCGCGAGCTATGGGGACGTGGCGTTCAAGGATGCGGACATCGTCGTCTGCCTGGGCGGCGACGGCTTCATGCTGGAAACTTTGCACCGGACGCTGTCACGCGACGTGCCGGTCTACGGCATGAATTGCGGTTCGGTCGGATTCCTTATGAACGCCTTCCTGGAGGCGGAGCTGGCCGAGCGGCTGGAGCGGGCACAGGAGGTGGTGCTGCATCCGCTTCGCATGCACGCGATCACCCGCACGGGCGCTGTCGAGGAGGCGTTGGCGCTAAACGAGGTTTCACTACTGCGTCAGCTCAGGCAGACGGCCAAGATCCGCATCACGATCGACGGCAGAGTCAGGCTGGCGGAACTCGTGTGCGATGGCGTATTGGTGTCGACGCCCGCGGGATCGACCGCCTACAACCTTTCCGCGCATGGCCCCATCGTGCCGCTGTCGGCAAATTTGTTGCCGTTGACGCCGATTTCCGCTTTTAGGCCACGACGCTGGCGCGGCGCCCTGCTGCCGAGCACGGCCGACGTGGTGTTCGAAATCCTCGAGGGCGATAAGCGTCCGGTGTCGGCAGTGGCTGACTTTACCGAAGTGCGCGACGTGGCGTCGGTTGCGGTCAGCGAGGACCGTACTGTCAAGACCACGATCCTGTTCGACCCAGACCAGGGGCTGTCGGAGCGGATCGTGGCGGAACAATTCACCGTCTGAATGTTCCGCCTCGGCTCGTGAACCGGCCGCACGCTTGCTTCATGCGGCGAATTCCAGGCTGTCGGGCTCGGCGTGGTACGAGGCAGCGGAAATGGCACCAGCGCTACTCGGATCTCGCATCATGTAACCCCTGCCCCATACCGTCCCGATCAGGTTGCCGGCGCCGGCGACGGACAGCTTCTTGCGCAGCTTGCAGATGAAGACGTCGATGATCTTCATTTCGGGCTCGTCGATGCCGCCATAGAGATGATTGAGGAAGGCTTCCTTCGTCAGCACCATGCCCTTGCGGAGCACGAGCAGTTCCAGGATCGCGTATTCCTTGCCGGTCAGGTGGACGATTTTGCCATCGGCGGTGACTTCCCGGCTGTCGAGGTTCAGTTCGACTGAGCCGACCTTCAGGATGGGCTGGCTGTAGCCTTTGCTGCGGCGAATGACGGCCTGAATGCGCGCGATCAGCTCCTCCTTGTCGAACGGCTTGCTGATGTAGTCGTCGGCCCCCATGCCGAAACCCTTCACCTTGGCTTGTGGCCGGGTGAGGCCGGACAGGATGAGAACCGGCGTCTCCATGCGTGCGGCGCGCATCCGCCGGACCACCTCGTAGCCTTCCATGTCCGGCAGCAGCAGGTCGAGCACGACGATGTCGTAGTCGTAGTGGCGGACCAGTTCGAGCGCTTCCTCCCCCGTGTCGGTCATGTCGACGATTGCGCCTTGCGCCCGGAGCATGAGGCCCACCGCACGTGCCGACGTCGCATCGTCTTCAACCAGAAGTACTCGCATAAGGTCTTCTCCTAATCTCGTGGCTAAAAATTACCACCTATGCGAGCATTATGCTATCGTTTTTTAGCATTGCGTGCATAAATTTCGAGAATAATCGAAGTCTGAAGCGGTTTAAGGGCGGCCGCAAGAAGCAGGCGTATCAAATTTTGGTTAGTGTGAGATAAATGAGTGGCTCCTCTCGGGAAAGACACGGATCTGAAGGGGCACTCGGCCACATCCCCGCCTATGAGCTCTATGGGACGGTCATCGGTGTCTCGCCACTCTCGGCAGAGATAGCCGGCCTCTCCAATTACCTGGCAATCGGCGACCGCGTGTTGCTCGACATGCGCGGCCGGGCGGCGGTCGCTGCAGAAATCGTTCGGGTCGGCCGGGCTAGCGTGTTCGCCGTGCCGTTTCAGCCGATCGACGGGCTCGGTGCCGGTGCCATGGTTCGGTTGCCGTGCCGAACCGGGCAGTCGCGTCCGTTTTCCGTGGCGCCGTCCGAATCTTGGCTCGGCCGGGTCATCGATCCTCTATGCGAGCCGATGGACGGGCTGGGCCCGCTGCCGTCCGGAGCGTTCGCGCGCCCGGTGCGGGCCGCGCCGCCTCCCGCTACGCAGCGGGCTCGGCTCGGCCCACCGATCGATCTTGGCGTGCGAGTCCTTAATTGCTTCACCACCTGCCGCACGGGACAGCGGCTCGGCTTGTTCGCCGCATCCGGCGTCGGCAAGTCGACCCTGCTGTCCATGATGGCCCAGCAGGCCGGCTGCGACGTCATCGTACTTGCTCTTGTCGGCGAACGGGGCCGCGAGGTTCGCGAGTTCATCGAGGACGATCTGGGCGCGGCGGGCCTCGCGCGGTCCGTCGTGGTCATCGCCACGTCGGACACGCCACCGCTGATGCGGCGGGAAGCCGCTTATACCGCGACGGCCATTGCCGAGCATTTCCGCGACCAGGGACTTTCCGTCCTGCTCCTGATGGACAGCGTCACAAGGTTCTGCCTGGCCTTGCGGGAAATCGCCCTGTCGGCCGGCGAGCCGCCGGCGACGCGCGGCTATCCGCCCAGCGTCTTCGCCGAACTGCCGCGCCTGCTGGAGCGCGCGGGGCCAGGCCCGATGCTTGCACCTGCCGACGATGGAACGCCGCGTGCCGGGCAGATCACGGCGTTGTTCACCGTACTTGTCGAAGGCGACGACCACGACGAGCCGGTGGCCGACGCGGTGCGCGGCATCCTGGACGGCCATGTGGTGCTGGATCGCAAGATCGGCGAAGCCGGCCGCTATCCGGCGGTGGATGTGTTGCGGTCGTTGTCGCGGGCCGCCTCGGGCTGCCTCGATCCGGTGCAATCGGCACTTGTCAGGCGGGCGCGGGCGATTTTGTCGCTGTGGGCGGACATGGCGGATATGGTGCGGCTCGGCGCCTACAAGGCGGGCTCGGACCCTGCCATCGACGAGGCCGTACGCCTGGCGCCGCGGATCGAGGCGATGCTCGCGCAGGGGCGGACGGAGCTCACCGGCCTGGGCGAGAGTTTTGCGTTGCTGGCAAAGGCGATGGAGGATGGCTGATGCGCTCGCGACGCTGATCCGGTTGCGACGGCTGGCTGTCGACCAGGCGCGGTTGCTGCTCGCGGAGGCGAACCGGGAGGCGACCGCGGCGGAAAGCGAGCGCGTGCTGGCGCTGCAGAAGCTGGTGCACGAGGCGCGCGGCACGCCCGTGCAGGCAGAACATGCACTGTCCGCCAGTTTTGCGCTCTGGCTCCCCGTGGCGCGTCACGCGATCGCCCGCGCCGAGGAAGCCGAGCGTGCGGCGATGCTGGCCGTCGGGCGCACGCGCGAGGCGCTGGCGCACTGCCAGGCCGAGTTGAAGGCAGCCGGCTGCCTGGCTGATGAGCAATCGGCGCTGGTCGCGAAGAAGGCGGCGAGGCGCGAGCAGAAGACGCTCGACGAGCAGGCGCAGGCAAGCAGACGCGCCCATGGCGGCCGATCCGGGCGATAGGCTTACGCCATAGCGGCCGGTCCGGGCGATAAAGCGTGCGCTACAGCGGCAAGTTTCCGCGTTCGGTCCAACGCGGCTTGCGGTCCTTGTCGACGATCATGGCACGCACGCCTTCGAGAAAGTCGGGGTGGCGGGTGACACGCGCCGTAAGGTCGAGTTCGGCGGCGAGGCATTGGCGCAGGGTGCGGTTCGCGCCGGCGCTGATGATGTCGAACGACCAGTCCAGCGCGCTCGGCGAGGCGGCCTCCAACATGGCGAGCGTCGCGCGGCCCCAGTCACCCTCGTCGGCAAGCGCCTGCATGATGGCCGGAACCGAGGCCTCTCCGAAGCACCGGTCGAGCGCCGGGCGGGCGGCGGCGAGGGAGAATGGCGGCAGCTGTCCGGCGAAGGCGGCGACCGCGCCTGCCCCGTCCGCCGCGATGGCTTCGGACAAGGCAGGCAGCTTCTCGCGCCGCACGAAATGGGTGGCGAGGCCGGCATGCACGGCATCGGCGCCGGCTATCCGGGCTCCGGTGAGGCCCATGTAGAGGCCCAATCGCCCTGGCAAACGCGGCAGCAGATAGGTGGCGCCGACGTCGGGGAACAGCGCGATCGCGGTTTCGGGCATGGCGAACAAGGCGGCTTCCGTTGCAACCCGGATCGCCCCGTGCACCGAAACGCCGATACCGCCGCCCATGCAGACGCCGTCGACGAGAGCGATATAGGGTTTCGGATAGGCGGCGATCAGCGCGTTGAGCTCGTATTCCGAGCCAAAGAACTGCTGGATAGCATGGTGATCGCCATCGAGCGCCGCCTGGCGCACGGCCTTGATGTCGCCGCCCGCGCAGAAAGCACGTCCACCTGCGCCTTCGACGATGACGGCGTGGATCCGCGGGTCGTCACGCCACGCGAGCAATGCGTCGGACAGTCCGCGGATCATCGCCATGTTCAACGCGTTCAGCGCTTTGGGGCGATCGAGCAGGATGCGGCCGACCCGACCGTCGGTGGTGGCTACGACTCCATTGGACGTCGGGCGAAATGATGCATCGGTCATGACCGCTGCATAGCGCGCCGTCATGACACGGTGAAGAACCTCAGCTCGTTTTGCTCTTGCTGCGGCTACCGAGGAAGCGCGCAGTCAGCGTCGCCAGAACGAGACCGTAGATCTGCTTGCGGCCAAGCAGGCGTGCGGCCGGGCGTAGCAACGCCGCCGCCTGCAGGCTCTCGCGCAGTTGCTCGAGACTTTGGTCACGCAGCAGTCTCGCTTCCTCGGCGACCGGATCCTTCATCGCACCGCTGGCGAGCATGCCGAAGATGGCGGCGATGACCAGGTCGACACCGAGAACGATGGCGGCCGAAACGAAGGATGACAGATGGGCAAACTGAACCAGCGCCATGATGCCGAGGACATGGAGCAGGATGAGGACGCCGATGCCGAAGACTGCGGCCACCGCGCCGTAGATGGCGCGGCGTAGTCCCGACCTGGCGTTACGCTTCAGGAGTAATATCTGGGATTGCGCCGCAACGCTCGCTAGGCGGGTGGTTCTCATGCCAAATCCTAGAGCATCATCCGACCGAATGGGGTACCTGTCGGATAAAGGTTCTCGCTAAAACAGAGGGCTAGAGTTTATTCTCGATCCACATCGGTCGGAAAAAGCTCTAGCGGGTGATGCGGCCGAAGAAGAAGCCGACGACCGCCGCCACTGCGATTGCGATCAGCGGTTGATCGCGCACCTTGTCGGCCACGACGTCCGCCTGGTCGCTGGTGTAGGCACGCGCCTGGCGGGCGGCGTCCGACGCCCGGCTGGCGGCATCGGAGATCAGCGGCGTGACGCGACTTTCCATCAGGTCGTCGACCTGGCGGCGAAGCTGGCGCAGTTCGTCGCGCGTGGTGTCGTAAGCAGCCATGGAAGGACACTCCTGGTAAGAGAGAGGTAGGAGAGATGTTGAACGCTGTCGGGCGGTGCAACGCCGCCTTTTGCGGGCGGTTGCCACGCCTCTCCGCGTGAATGCTGTCACGGCCTGAATTTCGCTTCCCGTTGCGATGCCCGGACCTGAGGAAGACTCGATGCCTGTTGCGGCTCTGGAACTGACGCGGCTTACCTTTCGCCACGACAAGATCACGACGCTGCACGATGTGTCGTTGGCGGTTCATCCGAGAGAATGCGTCGCCGTGCTGGGGCCGGCCGGCAGCGGCAAGACCACCCTGATGCGCATCGTGTCCGGGTTCGCCACTGCCGCGGAAGGTCTGGTGACACATGATGGCTTGCTGATCGCCGGCGCGCCGCCGCATCGCCGCGGCTTCGGCATCGTGCAGCAGCCGGACGCGCTGTTCGGACACCTGACGCTGGCGGAAAACGTCGCCTACCCGCTGCGGCTTCGCGGCGTGCGGCGCAGGCAGCGCGCCTCTCTCGTGGAGACCGTGCTGGAGCTTGCCCACCTGTCGCAATCCGCCGGCCTGCCCGCCCGCGAGGCGTCCCCGGCGGAACGTCAGCGCGCCATGCTGGCACGCGCTGCGGTGTTCGGCCCGCGCATTCTGTTGCTCGACGATCCATTCGGCATGCAGGACGAGGCTGGCCGGGCGCTGATGCGAACCGCGATCCGTCGCATCCATTTCATGCTGGGTTCGGCCACGCTGCTGGCGACCTCGGAGGCGAGCGAGGCGCTGGCGCTAGCCGACCGCGTAGCGGTGCTGGATCGTGGGCGCCTGGTGCAGCTGGCCGCACCGGAGGAGCTGCAGGAGCGGCCCGGCACCGCCCGCATCGCCTCGATGCTCGACGAGACGAACCTGCTGGACGGCGCGGTCACCGCCATCGAGGACGACATCGCCACGGTGAAGCTGGCATGCGGACCGCTGGCTTATGCGCGGAGTGCCGCGAGCATCTATCCGGACGGGCGCTGCGTGCTGGCCGTCGACCCTTCGCGCATCGCGGTGGCGCCAGTGGCCGCGTCCGACATGGGCGGGTGGGCGCTCGATGCGACGCTGATCGAGACGCAGTTCATGGGCGATGTGTTCCGCCTGCGCCTGCTGCTTGGGTCCGGCGCGGAACTGATCGTCAGGCGGCCGACCGGCGCCGGGTTGCGCGGGCTGGCGCCGGGCCGGCGCGTGGCGGTGGCCTGGCAGCCCTATCATGCGACGGCGTTTCCGCCCGAGCGCCCGCGCGAGCCGGCCGCGTCGCGCCAGGCCTGGCTGCCGGCGGGTTGACGTGTATCGGCGCACCGAAAGCGACTGAAGCCGCGGAAGCAACTCCCCGGCGCGCGACGCCTTCTGCCGAATGCCGCGACGCAACTAGGCAACTAGGCAGCGGGGCAGCTTGGACGCCGGGTGTGAATTGCCGCCTGCAATGGCCGGACTGTAGGGTCGCGGCAGCATCGAACCAGTGAGACCAGCACGATACATGCGCCCTGCTTCAAAGAGGCCGCCTTCCAGGACGTCGCTGTCCTGTGCCTTGACGCTGACCGCGTTGCTCGGCGCACTGTCCGCGGCCGCTGAGCAGCCCAAGGATAAGCCAAGTTCCGGTTCGGCTGCCGGCGCTCACCCGTCGGCGGGCCATGGTCAGGCACCGGTGACGACCGCGAGCCAGAAGCCGCCCCAAGCCGCCCCGAAAAATGCCGCGCCAAAGAATACCGCCCCGAAGAGCCCTGACCCGACCAACGCAGCGACCTCGCTTGCGTCACCGGGCTCGCCGCTGTCCCTGCACGTTGCGATACCGCCGGGACCGCAGAAGGACACGCTGCGCCGGGTGCTGCTGAAACCCTATGCCATGGCGACCGGCACCGAACTGGGCGATACCGGCTGGGACGGCTCGCACGACGCGATCGCGAAACTTGCCGGCGACCCGGTGGCGGACCTCATCCTGGTCGATGGCAGCGCGCTTGCGGCCGGCTGCGCGGCCCAGATTTTCCGGCGGCTCGACTGGAACCGGCTTGGGCGTGCGCGCTTCCTGGCCGGCGCCTCGAGCGATTGCGGCGCCGGCGCCTTCATGACCGCGACGGTGCTGGCTTGGGACCGCGAGAAGCTGCAGGGCGATCCGAAGCCGCAGGCCGCGCAAGGCTCGACGGGTCCGGCCTCAATCAACCGGGGAGCAGTGGGCCGCGACGGCAAGGCGTCGTCAGGCCCGGTCGGGGAGGACGCCGCGCCCGATGCGAAGCCGGCGGGGGATGTTAAGCCGGCGGCCGATGGCTCGGCCAAGGCGCCGGCCCCCGACCCGCAGTGGAGTGATTTCTGGGACGTCGCCAAGCATCCCGGGCGGCGCGGCCTGGAGCGCCGGGCGCAGGGCAACCTGGAATTCGCCTTGCTCGCCGACGGGGTTGCGCCGGGCGATATCTACCGCACCTTGCGCACGAGCGAGGGCGTCGACCGGGCCTTCCGCAAGCTCGATCAGCTGAAGCCCTACATCATGTGGTGGGACCAGCCCGGCGAGCCGGGGCAGTTCCTGACCAGCGGCAAGGTCCTGTTCACCTCGGCGCCGGCGTCCAGCCTGTCCGCGATGAACCCGCCGCCGGGTCATGCGCGCCCGGGCGTCCAGTGGGCCGGCAGCCTGAATGCGGTGCAGAGCTGGGCGGCGCCTCAGATGGCAAATCAAGGTTCGGCCCACGAGGATGCGA
>CAZZVF010000073.1:0-10607 GCA_964657355.1 uncultured Buchnera sp. | reverse complement strand
GGGGTGTCACCGGAGTGGACGCGTCCCGGGCGGCCGCTCCGGCGGCCGGCGCGGTGTCGGCCGGCGGGACGGCCGGGTCTGCCGACGGCGTCGTCTGGGCGCGCACGCCACCGCCAGCGGTAATGGACAACAGGCAAATACCCGCAAGCAGCGCGGCGCGGTAACGATGCAACAAACGACCCCCAGGGCTGCGAACGCGTCCCGCCGCGCGAGACGGCGCCGGTTGCGCGAGGCGACGAAAATGACCGCCGCGTGAACAGCCCGCTACAAGAGTTTGGCAGGCATGTCCACAAACCAGCAGGCATTCGGGACGGCCGTTACGCTGTGGCACATCATGCCGCGCCAAGCGGCAAGCCGTGCTCGGGGTGCCCGTGGGAAGTGTGTGACCCTCGTATCGCGACGCCGTTAAAACGCGGCAATCAGCCGATCAGATGGGTCACCCAACGGACCGCGCCGGTGTGCACCAGATCGTTCCAGGTGATGACGACGAACAGCGAGCCGATGATGGCAAATCCGACGCGGTAGCCGTAATCGAGCGCCTTGGGCGGGATCGGCCGGCCACGCAGGCCCTCCGCGGCGTAGAACATCAGGTGGCCGCCATCGAGGATGGGGATCGGCAGCAGGTTCACCAGGCCGAGGTTGATCGACAACATGGCGATGAAGGCGACCAGACTGCTGATGCCGAGCTGCGCCACCTGGCCTGAGAGCTGCGCGATCTTGATCGGTCCGCCGAGCTCGTTCACGCCGTGCCCGCTGGTGATGATGTGCACCAGGCCGAGGATGGTCTGCCACAGCACTTCCCAGGATTGCTCGACTCCGGCGTAGACGGCCTGCAGCGGGTTCAGACGCACCGAGGCCGTGGCGCCGGATGCGACACCGAGGCGCCCGACCGTCTTTGCGCCATCCTGCTCGGCTTGCACGGTGACCGGCACCACGAGGTCCTTCGAGTCGCCGCCCGAACCGCGATGCACGGCGAGCTGGAGCGTCCGGCCCGGAGCCGCGGCGACCAGGCTGCGCAGTTCCTCGAAGCGGGCGATGGCATGACCGTCGACTGCGGTGATGGCGTCCCCGGTCTTCAGGCCGGCACGTTCGGCGGCACTCGCGGGCGTTATCTCGCCGATGACCGGCAGCGGCTCCTGCTTGCCCAGCGCCATGAACAGGACGACGAACAGCACGATCGCCAATGCGAAGTTGGCGATCGGGCCCGCTGCCGCCACCACCGAGCGCTGCTTCAGGGTTTTTTCAAAATACGCCCGCCCCGGCCGGGTGGCGGTCTGATCCACCACTGCTTCGTCGGCGACGTTCACCGCCATGCCATGCATTTTCACGAAGCCGCCAAGCGGCAGCAGGGCGAGCTTCCACACCGTCTCGTGCCTGTCGGTCCACGACAGCAAGGCGGGGCCGAAGCCGATCGAGAACGCCTCGACATGGATGCCGGCCCAGCGCGCCGCGAAGTAGTGGCCGAGTTCGTGGATGGTGACGAGCACGCCCAGCACCAGGCCGAAGCTGGCGAGGGTCTGCAGGGTATGGAGCATGTTGCTGGAACTCCGGTTCAGGCGGCGCGGGCGGCGGCCCGGGCAGCAACATGGCGTTCGGCGCATCGCCGCGCCGTGTCGTCCAGGTCGTAGACCGCCTCGAGGGTGGCGGCCGGACGCTGTCCGATATCGTCTAAAACCGCTTCTACAACGCCGGCGATGTCCAGAAAACCTATCCGCCGTTCAAGAAAAGCGGCGACGGCGATCTCATTGGCGCCATTGAGCAAAGTTGGCGCCCCGCCACTCGCCTGCAAGGCGGCGCGGGCAATGCGCAGCGCCGGGAAGCGGCGCTCGTCCGGGGCGAGGAACTCGAGTTGGCCGATGGCGGCGAGGTCGAGCCGCGGCGAGGCTGTCTGCAGGCGCTGCGGCCAGGCCAGGGTATGCGCGATCGGGATGCGCATGTCGGGCGAGCCGAGCTGCGCCAGGATGCTGCCGTCGCGGTAGCATACCATACCATGCACAATGGATTGCGGGTGCACCAGGACGTCGATCTCGTCCGAGGCGAGGCCGAAGATCCGCGCCGCTTCGATGACTTCGAGGCCCTTGTTGAACAAAGTCGCGGAATCGATGCTGATCTTGGCACCCATCGACCACACGGGATGGCGCAAGGCTGTTTCTGGCGTGGCGCGCGCCATGTCCTCGAGGCTGGCGGTGCGGAACGGGCCGCCCGAGGCCGTCAGCACGATCTTTTCGAGCGCGTCGCGGTCGCTCCCCGCCAACGCCTGAAAGATGGCATTGTGCTCGGAATCGACCGGCAGCAGCGTGGCGCCGGCCTGCTTCACCGCGCGCAGCATGACGTCGCCGGCCGACACGATGGCTTCCTTGTTGGCAAGCGCGATGGTGCCGCCACGCTCGGCCGCGGCCAGCGTCGGCGCCAGGCCGGCGATGCCGGTGATCGCCGCCATCGTCCAGTCGGCCCCCATGCGGGCCGCTTCGAGCACGGCCTGTTCGCCGCAGGCCGAACGGATGCCGGACCCCGCAAGGCAATCGGTCAGCCTTTGCCCGGCGCCAGCGTCGAAGCACACGGCGAACTCGGCGCGGAGCAGCCTGGCCTGTTCGGCGAGTAGTTCCGCCTGCCCGTTCGCAACCAGGGCCAGCACGCGATAACGCTCCGGGTTTGCCGCCAGCAGGTCCACGGTGCTCTTGCCGATGCTGCCCGTGCTGCCCAATACCGTGACCGTCTTTGCGGCACCGGTCGTCACGCCCATAAACCCAACCCTTTCTGTCCCGTGACGAGGCAGATTGCCATCGCGGCCGGAGCCGCCGCCAGTAAACCGTCCAGCCGGTCGAGCAGGCCGCCATGGCCCGGAATGATCGAACCGGAATCCTTGCGTCCGTAATGGCGCTTTATGGCGCTTTCGAGGAGGTCGCCCGCCTGCGCCACGACCGCGAGCAGCACGGCAAGCCACGCCGCCCGGCCGAGGTGCTCGCCACCCAAGGGAGCATGGCCCGCGATGCACGCCACGATGCCGATGCCGGCTGCGAGCGATGCCGCCAGGCCGCCGAGCGCGCCCGACCAGGTCTTGCCCGGCGACAAGGCGGGGGCGAGCTTCGGACCGCCGAACAGGCGGCCGGCGAGATAGGCGCCGATGTCGCCGAGTGACACCACCAGCACGATGAACAGCGCGTCGCCGAAGCCCGAGTGCCCGCGCCGCAACAGCAGCAGGCTGAGATAGGGCACGCCCGCGTAGAGCACGCCCGCCGCCAGAGAGAGGCGTTGCGACAAGGCGGCCACGATGGCAAAGCCGGCGAAAAGCAGGCCGACGGCATAGGCCGGCGACACCATGGCCAGGGCGGCGCCCGCTATCAGCAGCGACACCGGGACCAGCGCGCCGGACAAGGAGCGGATCCGGCTGCCGGTGAGGGCCACCCATTCTGCGCCAGCCCCTGCGGTTATGGCGCCCACGGCACACGCCCAGACCACGCCGCCGAACCAGATACAGGCAAACGCCGCGGGTGCGAGGACGGCGGCCGACACGAAGCGCACGCCCAGGTCCCGCCAGGGCGAAGCCACTGACGCCGCAGTAACGTTGCTCAATTCAGCAAGCTCGGCGACCGGTTCAGGGCCGCGTTCCGTAGCGCCGGTCGCGGGCCGCGAAATCCTGCAGCGCGCTGTCGAAATGGGCTGCACCGAAATCGGGCCAGAGCACTTCGGGGAAGGTGTATTCGGCATAGGCCGCCTGCCACAGCAGGAAATTGGAGACCCGCCGTTCGCCGCTGGTGCGGATGACAAGGTCCGGGTCGGGCATGCCGGCTGTGAACAAGAAGGCCGAGAACGCCTGTTCGGTCAGCGTCTCCGGGTCGAGCCGGCCTTCGAGCGCCGCCCGTGCCACTGCCTGCGCGGCCGCCAGGATCTCGGGCCGGCCGCCATAGGACAGGGCGACGGTGAGGTTGAGGCGCGTGTTGGCTGCGGTCAGCCGTTCGGCTTCGGCAAGTTCGGCAGCGACGTCGGAGCCGAACCGGGCGCGGTCCCCGATGGCGCGCAGGCGAACGCGCTCGCGGTGCAATTCGGCGATCTCATGGCGCAGATAGTGGCGCAGCAGTCCGGTGAGGTCGGATACCTCGTCGTCGGGGCGCTGCCAGTTCTCGCTGCTAAATGCGTACAGTGTCAGCCACTCGACGCCGGCCGCGATCGCCGCCTCGATGGTACGGCGGACCGCCTGGGCACCCGCGCGATGGCCGGCCACACGTGGCAGATGGCGCGCCGTGGCCCAGCGTCCGTTGCCGTCCATGATGATGGCGACGTGGCGCGGCACCAGGGCGGGGGCCGCCCCGGGCGCGTCCACGATGGCGGTCGCGCCCTTCAAAATGGTCAAGCGCCCGCACTCTCCAGGGGCTCGCCGAAGCCGGCTTGCACGCAGGCAGCGTTCTCGGGGAGCCGGGCGGCTGGCCAGACCATATGGCTTTGCATGCCTCTCAGACCTGCTTGATCTCGCGTTCCTTGTCGGCCAGCGTCTCATCGAGCCGCTTGATGTACTGGTCCGTCAACTTCTGGACCTCGTCCGACCAGCTCTTGGTGTCGTCCTCGCCGATCTCGTGCTTTTTCTCGAAGCCCTTGATCTGATCCATGCCGTCGCGCCGGACGCCGCGCACGGCGATGCGGGCACCCTCTGCGTACCGACCTGCCGCCTTGGCGAGTTCGACCCGTCGTTCCGCCGTCAGCTGGGGGATCGGCACCCGTACGATCTGGCCGTCCGCCGCCGGATTGAGGCCAAGCCCCGAGTCGCGGATGGCCCGTTCGACGGCGCCGACGAGCTGTCGGTCCCACACCTGCACGGTCAGCATGCGCGCCTCCGGAACGCCGATGCTGCCGACCTGGGTGATCGGCACCTCGGACCCGTAAGCCTCGACCCTGACCGGCTCGAGCAAGGCCGGGCTGGCGCGTCCGCTACGCAATCCGGCGAAATCACGCCGCAACGTTTCCACCGCGCCATCCATGCGGCGGGTGAGGTCGTCCTTCAGAGCAGTCAGATCCGCGGCCAACGCGCCGTTCCTCCAGGCAAAACAAGAGCTTTCTACGGGAGCGAACCTTCCCGCGCTAGGGCGGGCATCGCGAACTCCGGTCGGCGTCTACTGCCTGCCGGCGAGCAATAGACGCCGCCGTGCGACCGCGGCTCCAAGCCGCGCGCCGACGACCGGGTCGCGCCACAGCAGCAGGATGGTCGCGAACAGGCCGCCATGCAGCAGCGTCGCGCCGGTGCGGACATGCGCCATGTCCCAGATGAGGCCCGGTCCCGCCGCCATGCCGGCGAGTGCGGCAGCGTAGAGCGCCAGCCATCGGGACGAAGCCGGCGATCCGAGGCGCCAGACCACGGCAGCGGTGGCACCGGCCGCCATCAAGGTCTTCAACCCGGCCATGGCGCGCAATAGCCGCGTGAGGTCCGGGCCCGCCACGGCCACCGCCTGCGCGGACGCGCCCGTATCCGTCGCCAGGAAGCCTGCGGCGCCAGCGGCGAGTGCCACGACCAGAACGACCGATCGCGTGACCGAAGGCGGCGCGAGCCCTGAGCGGGCCTGGATCCGGGCGGGCCGGGCTGGTTCAATGGTTGCGGACATCGGGTGCTCCTAGCCGGGTTCGACGATCCTCGTGAACAGCCCCTCGCCGCGCATGACCGAAGCAAAGGCGCCAGGTGCGTGGATGTTGAAGACGATGATGGGCAGGCGATTTTCACGCGCAAGGGAAATCGCCGCAGCATCCATCACGCCGAGATCGCGCGACAGCACTTCGAGGTAGGTCAGCTCGTCGTAGCGCTTCGCGTCCGGATCACGCCGCGGATCGGCCGAATAGACGCCGTCGACCTGCGTGCCCTTGAGCAGCGCGCCGCATTTCATTTCCGCAGCCCGCAAGGCGGCCGCGGTGTCCGTGGTGAAGAACGGGTTGCCCGTGCCGGCGGCGAAGATCACCACCCGGCCTTTTTCCATATGCCGTTCGGCCCGCCTGCGGATGTAGGGCTCGCACACCGTCGACATCGGAATGGCGGACTGCACCCGCGTCGGAATGTCGCGCTTTTCAAGCGCGCTCTGCATCGCCAGCGCGTTCATGATGGTGGCCAGCATGCCCATGTAGTCGGCCTGTGCGCGGTCCATGCCGCTCGCCGCACCGGCGACGCCGCGGAAGATGTTGCCGCCGCCGATGACCAGGCAGACTTCCACGCCCATGCGAACCACGTCGCCGACATCGGTGGCGATGCGCCCTGCCATGTCGGTATCGAGCCCGTAATCGCGCTTGCCCATCAGCGCTTCGCCGGAAATCTTGAGCAGGACGCGCTTGTAGGAAGGCTGTTCGGGCATTCGTCGTCCATTTATCTTAAGGTTCTGGCATTATCTTAGGTTTTTGCGAGCCTGAAATGCGGCTGTCGGTCGCCGGCCGACTTTACGCAGGAAGATGCCGCCGGGCCAGGGTGGCGCGCCGGAGCAGTCGGCGGACAGCTTGCCCAGGCGACACCGGGATGCGATGGCGGATCGTTCCACTCAGTCGAGGCGCCGTGACGACCGCGACCAGGACTCCAACCGCTCCGGGATTGCTGCGCGCCATCGGGCGCCGGGATCTCGTCGGCGTCATGATCAATGCCACGATCGGCGCCGGCATCCTCGGCTTGCCCGGCCGCGCCTTCGCGCTGCTCGGACCCTGGAGCCTGCTTGCCGTCATTGCGGGCGGCCTGCTGATCGCACTGGTCGGCGCCTGTTTTGCCGAGGCAGGCAGCCGGTTTGCCCGCACCGGCGGTGCATACCTCTATGTCTACGAGGCATTCGGTCCCGGTCCCGGCGCCGTCGTCGGATGGACCGCGATCATCACGCGCTCGTTGAGCTATGCCGCGATCAGCAATCTCGCTATCGGCTATGCGGCGGGCATATGGCCACCAATTGCCGCCGGCGCGTGGCGCATCGTCGCACTCACCGCCGTCACAGCCGCGCTCACGGCGCTCACCTATCGCGGGGTGCGGCTTTCGAGCCTTGCCAACAACGCTTTCAGCACCTGCAAACTTGCCGTCCTGCTCGGCTTCGTGGTGATCGGCCTGCCCGCCCTGTTCGGCCATCCGCTGCCGGCCTGGACGCCACCGCCTTCGGCGAACTGGGCGCCGGCCGTGGTGATCCTGCTATTCGGCCTGATCGGTCTCGAGGCAACCGTCGTCAACGCCGGCGAAATGCAAAATCCACGACGCGACCTGCCCGCCGCCCTCGCCATCGGCATCGGCATCGTGATGCTGGTCTACATGCTCGTCTTCCTGGTCAGCATGGCGACCGTGCCGGATCTCGCACATTCGAAGAAACCGGTGTTCGACGGCATGGTGGCGACGCTCGGGCCAGCCGGCGGCACGGTGTTCGCCGCAGGCAGCATCGCGACGATGCTCGGCACCATGTTCGCCATCGTTTTTATCGGGCCCCGGCTGTTCCTCGGGCTGGCCGAAAACGGCCAGCTCCCGCCGGTATTGGCGCGCATCCATCCACGCTTCCGCACACCGTATTTATCCGTGCTGCTGACGGGTGCGATCTGCTGGGTGCTTGCCGTGGTCAGCAGTTTTGTCGGCGCACTCAACGCCACGACCTTCACCCGCCTGGTCATCTATCTCGCGACCTGCGTCGCCGTGCCCGTGCTGCGCCGACGGAAATTCTGTCAAACACCGGCACCGTTGTCGCTGCCGGGCGGCAACGCGATCGCCGTCGCCGCCTCGCTCGGCTGTGCGTGGGTGCTGCTGCAGATGAACCTGGCGGACACCGAGAACCTCGCGGTGTCGCTACTGCCCGGCATCGTACTGGCTGTCTGGTACAGGAAGCGAGCCGCCGCGCGGGTGTGACGACGCGAAAAAGCCGCCACCCTTCTGCAGGGCAGCGGCTTCGCAAAACATCAAGGCGTGAAGAACGAAATTACGTACCGGCGACCGCTGCCACTTCGGCGGCGAAATCGCCCTGCGGACCGCGATCGATGCCTTCGCCCAAAGCAAAGCGCTGGAAGCCGGTAAGCTTGCCGCCGGCCTTCTGCACCACGGCGCGCACCCGGCTTTCGCCGTCATGCACCCACACCTGCTCGAGCAGCACGACTTCCTCGTAGTATTTCCGCACGCGGCCATCGACCATCTTCTCGATGATGGCTTCCGGCTTGCCGGACGCGCGGGCCTGCTCGGACAGCACGGCGCGCTCACGCTCAAGCGCTGCGGGATCGACCGAGTCGACATCGAGCGCATCGGGACGCGTCGCCGCGACATGCATGCCGATCTGCCGGCCGAGAATTTCCAGGCCGTCGAGTTCGCTGGGTGCTTCGAGGGCGACCAGCACGCCGATCTTGCCGAGACCCGGCTTCAGCGCGTTGTGCATGTAGGTCGCGACGACGCCGCTCGGAACATGCAGCACGCGCGCGCGGCGCAAAGTCATGTTCTCGCCGATGGTGGCGACCATGTGGGTGAGTTCTTCACCGACCGTGCGCTCGCCACCAGGGAATTTCGCGGCCTTCAGCGCCTCGACGTCCTCGCCGACCTCGAGGGCAACCTTGGCGACCGTCTCTACGAAGTTCTGGAACGTCTCGTTGCGCGCGACGAAATCCGTCTCGGCATTCACTTCGACCATCGCGGCTTTCAACGGTGCGGAGGCGACGCCGACCAGCCCCTCTGCCGCCAGACGGCCGGACTTCTTGGCAGCCTGGGACAGGCCCTTCTTGCGCAGCCAGTCGACGGCTTCCTGCAGATTGCCGTCGGCTTCCGTCAGCGCCTTCTTGCAATCCATCATACCGGCGCCGGTCTGCTCGCGCAGTTCCTTGACGAGGGACGCTGTGATCTCGGCCATACTCGTAGTCTCCAGTGGAATGCCGGAGCTTTTCAGCCCCGGCTTTATCGCTCAGGCGGCGGGCTGTTCGGCCACTTCGGCTGTCGCCTCGGCCATCATCTCGGCCGGCGACACATCGGCCGCGACGGACGGTGCGGCTTCGATCACGTCGCCAGTCATCTCGGCCGCTTCCGGCATCACCGCCTCATGGAAGGTCTCGGCGGCGCCGATGTCCTGGCCGCTCGCCTGCATTTCCTGGCTGATGCCGTCGAGCACCGCGCCGGCGATCAGGTCGCAATACAGCGTGATGGCGCGGATCGCGTCGTCATTGCCGGGGATCGGGAAGGTGATGCCCTGCGGGTCGGAGTTGCTGTCCAGCACGGCCACAACCGGAATACCGAGCTTGTTAGCCTCTTCGACGGCAAGCTTTTCCTTGTTGGTGTCGATGATGAACAGGATGTCGGGCAGGCCGCCCATTTCCTTGATGCCGCCAAGCGACCGCTCGAGCTTGTCGCGGTCGCGCGTCATCTCGAGGATTTCCTTCTTGGTCAGCCCCTGGATGTCGCCGCCGAGCATCTCGTCGATCTGCCGCAGGCGCTTGATGCTGCCCGTGATGGTCTTCCAGTTGGTCAGCATGCCGCCGAGCCAGCGGTGGTTGACGTAATACTGGCCGCAGCGATTGGCGCTGTCAGCCACGTATTCGGCCGCGGCGCGCTTGGTGCCGACGAACAGCACGCGGCCGCCGCCGGCAGTCACGTCACGCACCGCACGCAGCGCACGGTCCAGCATCGGCACCGTCTGCTGCAGGTCGATGATGTGGACCTGGTTGCGCACGCCAAACAGGAACGGCGCCATGCGCGGGTTCCAGCGGCGGGTATGGTGGCCGAAATGGACGCCGGCCTCGAGCAGCTGGCGCAGTGAAAAATCGGGCATCGCCATGGGGGCGGGTCCTTTCCTTGTCGTCCGGTTGAGCCTCCGCGGGGCGCGCCTGTTCGGCACCGGACCTGGGTTTGTGCCCAGGAAAGTGCCCCGCGTGTGAATTATCGCCGCGCGGCCAGGCCGTGCGGTGACGCGCGCCATATGGCGGAACCGGCCGCGAAGAGCAAGAGGCCGTGCCTAGGGAACAGATATCGCCTACCTGAACGGGTTCTCCACCACCAGCCGGCCGAATTGCTGGCCGTGATGCAGGTCCTCGCTCATCAGAGTGTTGCAGCCGAGGGCGATGGCGGCGGCGACGATCGCACTATCCCAGTAACTCAGGCGATAACGCTGCCTGATCTCCATGGCATGCGTCATGACGGCAAGCGTCAGGTCCTGCACCGCAAAACGCGTCCAGGTCCGGATCAATCCGTATGCCAGATCGTGTAGCAACGGCGAAGCCCGGCTGGCACGGGTCGCCTCGACGTAAAATTCCTGCAGCACCTGGACCGACAGGCCGAGATCCTCACGCTCGAGGACCGCGATCGCCGCGCGGCGCTTGGCAGCATCCGCATCCGCCTGGCTGATAGAATAAAGCAGGATGTTGGTGTCGAGGAAGCAGGTGGCGGTCACCCGCGCCTGTCATGCAGTGCATCGCGGTCGACGCGGTCCGAAGCATCGAACCGCGAGATCTGCTCCCGCAATTCCGCCTCTTCGCGCTTGAGCCGGTCGAACACCGTCTCGGTCTCGGCAAGATCGTTGAGAAACCCGCGCACCAGGGCGGACACGGATGCACCGCGCTGAGCCGCACGGACACGCGCGCGGGTATAGGTCTGATCGTCCACAGCTACTGTGATGTTTCTCACAGTCTCACTATGGACTTATATATTCTTGGGT
>CAZZVF010000072.1:0-10697 GCA_964657355.1 uncultured Buchnera sp. | reverse complement strand
CGGATCCCAGTGCACCAGTCGGCGGCCGCGGTAGATCAGGCCCTCGTCGTACAGGCGCACGAACGTCTCGGTGACCGTCTTCGACAGCCCCTCGTCCATCGTGAAGTACTCGTGCTTCCAGCTCACCGAATCGCCCATGCGGCGCATCTGGCGCGTGATCGTGGAACCGGATTCCTGCTTCCACTCCCACACCCGCGCGACGAAGTTCTTGCGGCCGAGTTCCTGGCGCGCGAGAAATCCCGCAAGCCGGTGGTGGGCTTCATTGCCGGCAGCACGGCGCCGCCCGGCCGCCGCATGGGCCATGCGGGTGCGGTGATCAGCGGCGGCCGCGACACGGCGGCGGCGAAGTTCGAGGCGATGCGCATTGCTGGCATCCATGTCGCCGACAGCCCGGCATCGCTCGGCAGTACCATGATCAAAGCGTTGCGCGGATGACACGGCTCTGAGCCATGCACGCCACACACCCCTGGTCTCGCCGCCCTGGCCCGGAATATGCACGGCGTTCACCCTATTTTTGCCTTCTTGGGACGTCATAGCTCCCAGTAGGGCCATAGCCAGTCGTGGCCCTGGGAGCGCTGTGTTCCTGACAGACTGAATTTGGAGAAGCACGACCGATGGCCGGCGTGGACATACTTGCTACCGCCCTCAATGGGGGCAACGCCGCCTTCATCGGCGACCTTTACGCCCGCTGGGTGCAGAACCCGGGCTCCGTCGATGGGAGCTTTTCGGAGTTGTTCGCCTCGTTGAACGACGAGGCGCGTTCGGTGCTGACCGATGCGTCGGGCGCCTCTTGGTCGCCGCGGGCCTCTTCGGTAGAAGGCTCCCTGGGGGAAGTCGCAGCGTCAGGCGGCATGGCGGCGCTGGCGCAGGGCGGTGCCGCGACGCGGTCGGCCATCGTCGACAGCATCCGGGCGCTGATGATGATCCGGGTGTATCGCGTGCGCGGCCATCTGGAAGCCAGGCTGGACCCGCTGGGGCTGCAGGTTCCCAAGACGCATAGCGAGCTCGATCCGGCCAATTACGGGTTTGGGCCGGCCGACTGGGACCGCCCGATCTTCATCGACCGCGTGCTCGGCCGTGAGCAGGCGACCCTGCGGGAAATCGTCGACGTGCTGCGCCGCAGCTATTGCGGGCCTCTGGGCGTGGAGTTCATGCACATCCAGGACCCGGAGCAGAAGGCCTGGATCCAAAAGCGCATCGAGGGTGCGCCGTGGGCCGGCGCATTCGACGCCGAGAGCAAGCGTACTATTTTGAGCCAGCTGACCGATGCCGAGGGTTTCGAGGCGTTCTGCCAGAAGCGCTATGTCGGCACCAAAAGGTTCGGGCTCGAAGGCGGCGAAGTCACCATTCCGGCCATGCACGCCATCATCGAGACGGTGGCGTCGACCGGAACCACCGAGATCGCCATCGGGATGCCGCATCGCGGGCGGCTCAACACGCTGGTCAACATCGTGAAGAAGCCGCTGACGGCATTGTTCTCGGAATTTGCCGGCGCCAGCTTCAAGCCCGACGACGTGCAGGGTTCCGGCGACGTGAAATACCATCTCGGCACCTCGACCGACATCGAGATCGCCGGGCGCATGGTGCATATCTCGCTGCAGCCGAACCCGTCGCATCTAGAAGCGGTCGACCCGGTCGTGGTGGGCAAGGTGCGCGCGCGCCAGGACATGGCAGGCGATATCGGCAGCCGCCGCTCCGTCATGGGCATCCTGCTGCACGGCGACGCGGCGTTCGCCGGCCAGGGGCTGGTGTACGAGACGCTCGCGATGAGCCAGCTGGTCGGCTACCGTACCGGCGGCACGATCCACATCGTGGTCAACAACCAGATCGGCTTCACCACGGTGCCGGCGCATGCCTATTCGGGGCTGTATTGCACCGACATCGCCAAATCCATCCAGGTGCCGATCCTGCACGTGAATGGCGACGAGCCGGAGGCGGTGGTGTTCGCATCGCGCATGGCGGCCGAATTCCGGCAGCAATTCGCCACCGACGTGGTGCTCGACATCGTGTGCTATCGCCGCCACGGGCATAACGAGAACGACGAGCCGGCCTTCACGCAGCCGATCATGTACCGCGCCATCCGCGAGCGGCCCACGACGCGCGAGCTTTACGCACAGCAGCTGGCCCGTGAGGGCGTGGTCTCCGCCGACGAGGCGAAGACGATGTGGGACAAGCTGTTTGCCCGTTACGAGCAGGCGCATAGCGCGTCGCAATCGTATCGCGTGAACAAGGCGGACTGGCTCGAAGGCAAGTGGCGCGGCCTGAAAAAGGCCGACGAGGACGACGAGACGGAAGAGGCGACGGCGGTCGATGCGGCGTCGTTGCGCGAGGTCGGCCTGGCTTTGTCGCAGCCGCCGGAGAATTTCGACCTCAATCCGAAGATCGCGCGGCAGCTCGACCAGAAGCGGCAGATGATCGAGACCGGCGAAGGCGTCGACTGGGCGACGGCCGAGGCGCTGGCCTATGGGTCCTTGCTGCTGGAAGGTCATCACGTCCGTCTGTCGGGCGAGGACAGCCAGCGCGGGACGTTCAGCCAGCGGCATGCGGTGCTGATCGACCAGACCAACCAGAACGAATATACGCCGCTGAACAACATCAGGCAGAAGCAGGCGAAGATCGAAATCTTCAATTCGCTGCTGTCGGAAGCGGGTGTGCTCGGTTTCGAATACGGCTATTCGCTCGCCGATCCGTGGACGCTCGTGCTGTGGGAAGCGCAGTTCGGCGATTTCGCCAATGGCGCCCAGGTCATCATCGACCAGTTCCTGGCGTCGGGCGAGACCAAGTGGCTGCGCATGTCCGGCCTGACGCTGCTGCTGCCGCATGGCCATGAAGGCCAGGGGCCGGAGCATTCCTCGGCCAGGCTGGAGCGGTATCTGCAGCTTTGCGCCGAGCGCAACATGACGGTGGCGAACCTCACCACGCCGGCCAACTACTTCCACGCGCTGCGCCGCCAGGTGAAGCGCAATTTCCGCAAGCCGCTGGTTCTGATGACGCCGAAATCGTTGCTGCGGCACAAGCTTGCCGTCTCGCCGCTGGCCAGCATGACAGGCGACAGCCGGTTCCGCACGGTGATCGGCGAGATCGACGAGATCGCTTCCGGGGCGGATGTGACACGCGTCGTCATCTGCACGGGCAAGGTCTATTACGATCTGCTCGCCGAGCGGCGCGACCGCGGGCTGCGCAATGTCGCCATCCTGCGGCTCGAGCAGATCTATCCGTTTCCGGAAAAGACCCTGGCCTTCGCGCTCAAGGCCTATCCCAAGGCGCAGGTGATCTGGTGCCAGGAAGCGCCGCATCGAACGCGTGCTGACGGCCCTCAAGCACAAGGCGAAACGGCCCTCCTATGCGGGCCGTGTCGCCGCCGCGAGCCCGGCGACCGGCCTCGCCAAGGTCCACACGGCGGAACAGGCGGCCCTGGTTCGCCAGGCGCTCGGGGTGGAATGAGGCTGCCGGGCGCTTAACTACGCTGTTCCTGCCGGGAACGAGATGTCGGGTCTGCGGCCAATCGGCGGCGCCCCAGAACGGGATGCAAGTTGAATGTCTGCCGAAATCAAGGTGCCGACCCTCGGTGAAAGCGTCACCACGGCGACCGTGGCGCGCTGGCTGAAGCAGGCGGGCGAGCAGGTTGCGGCCGACGAGGCGGTGGTCGAGCTCGAGACCGACAAGGTGACGGTGGAGGTGAATGCGCCTTCTTCCGGCGTGATGGAGGAGCCGTCCGCCAAGGAAGGCGACGAGGTCGAGGTCGGCACGGTTTTGGGCCATATCGGCGCAGGCACCGGCTCGGCTCCGCAGCCGGCGCCTGCCACGCCTGCCTCCGGGTCTTCCCCGGCGAAACCGCAAGCGGCGCCCGAGGTTCCCGCATCGCGGCAGGCGCCCCCGCCGCCGGCTTCCCCGGCCCATGATTCGCAGGCAGGCGTGGTTTCGCCGCCGCCGCCCAAGGGTCCCGTTGCACGGCCGGCGACCCCGCCATCCGACGTGCAGGCCGACCGGGCGCATGCTCCCCTGCCCGCCGCCAACCGCATGATGCAGGAGCGCAAGGTGCAGGCGGAGGATGTCGGCACCGGCACCGGCAAGGACGGCCGCATCACCAAGGGTGACGTGCTCGCCTTCCTCGACCGCAAGCCGGTCCAGCCTGCGGCACCGGTTCAGCGTTCGGCCCGTGCGGCGGATGCGCGCGAGGAGCGGGTGAAGATGACGCGCCTGCGCCGCACCATCGCGCAGCGGCTGAAGGAAGCGCAGAACACGGCGGCCATGCTGACCACCTTCAACGAGGTGGACATGACCGCGGTGATGGCGCTGCGCTCCGAGTACAAGGAGGCGTTCGAAAAGAAGAACAACGGCGTGCGGCTCGGCTTCATGAGCTTCTTCGTGCGCGCCTGCATCGCGGCATTGCACGAATTTCCCGCGGTGAACGCGGAAATCGACGGCGACGACATCGTCTACAAGAACTACGTGCACATGGGCATTGCGGTCGGCGGGGCGAACGGCCTCGTCGTGCCGGTGGTGCGCGACGCCGACCAGATGAGCTTCGCGCAGATCGAGAAGACCATCGGCGATTTCGGCAAGCGTGCGCGCGACGGTCAGCTGAAGCTGGACGAGCTCACCGGCGGCAGTTTCTCCATCACCAATGGCGGCACCTACGGCTCGCTGATGTCCACGCCGATCCTCAATCCGCCGCAATCCGGCATCCTCGGCATGCACAAGATCCAGGACCGCCCGATGGCCATCGGTGGCAAGGTCGAGATCCGCCCGATGATGTATCTGGCGCTGTCGTACGACCACCGGATCGTGGACGGGAAGGAAGCGGTCAGCTTCCTCGTTCGCGTGAAGGAAGGCGTCGAGGATCCGCGCCGCCTCTTGCTCGGCCTGTAGAGAGCGTTTCCGGTCTGTAAAGTGCTGCCCGCCCACCGGCCGGCCGCGCTGGAGTGACTTTCATGCCTGCAGAAATCGTCGTCCCCACGCTTGGCGAAAGCGTCACCACGGCCACCGTCGCGCGCTGGTTGAAGCAGCCCGGCGAGGCGGTGGCGGCGGACGAGCCTGTCGTCGAGCTCGAGACCGACAAGGTGACGCTCGAAGTCAACGCTCCCGCCTCGGGGGTGATCGGCGCGATCCAGGCCGCAGCGGGTGCCGAGGTCGAGGTCGGCAGCGTGCTGGGCTCGATCGAGGCCGGAGAGGCTGCGGCGGGTGCGAGCGCGGGGGCCGCGGAAGCAGCAGAACCGGCGCCGCAGAAAACGCCAGCCGCGGAGCCGGTCTCATCCCCTGCCCCCGCGGCCGACACGGCGGCCAGCTACGACGTCATCGTCATCGGCAGCGGGCCCGGCGGCTATGTCTGCGCCATCCGCGCGGCACAGCTCGGGCTGAAGACCGCCTGTGTAGAAAAGCGCGCGACTTTGGGCGGCACGTGCCTGAACATCGGCTGCATCCCGTCCAAGGCGCTGCTGCAATCGTCCGAAAACTTCCATGAGGTGACGGGATCCTTCAAGGATCACGGCATCCTGGTCGACGGCGTGACGCTCGACCTCGCCCGCATGCAGGCGCGCAAGGGCGAAGTGGTCAACGCCAACGTCAAGGGCGTCGAATTCCTGTTCAAGAAAAACAAGGTCGACTGGCTGAAAGGCGACGGCCGCATCGCGGGACCCGGCCGCGTCGTGGTCGACGGGAAGGAATACGCGGCGAAAAACATCGTGATCGCAACAGGAAGCGAGAGTATTCCGCTGCCGGGCGTCACGGTCGACGAGAAGCGCATCGTCACCTCGACAGGGGCACTCGAGCTCGATGCGGTGCCGAAGCGCCTGGTCGTCATCGGCGGCGGCTATATCGGCCTCGAACTCGGCTCCGTCTGGCACCGGCTTGGCGCCGAGGTCACCGTCATCGAATATCTCGACCGGCTGGTGCCGGGCATGGACGGCGAGATCGGCAAGAGTTTCGAGCGCGTGTTGGGCAAGCAGGGCATCAAGTTCCGGCTGTCCACCAAGGTCACCGGCGCCAACAGCGAGAGCGATGCGGTAAAACTGACGCTGGAACCGGCCAAGGGCGGCGCGGCCGAGACCGTCGAGGCGGATGTCGTGCTGGTCTCGATCGGGCGGCGTCCGTTCACCGGCAATCTGGGCCTGGAGGAAGCGGGGGTGGCGCTGGCCGAGCGCGGCTTCGTCAGGATCGACAGCCATTACGCCACCAACGTGCCCGGCATCTTCGCCATCGGCGACGTGGTGACCGGGCCGATGCTGGCGCACAAGGCCGAGGAAGAGGGCGTCGCGGTGGCCGAGCTGATCGCCGGCCGTGCAGGCCACGTGAATTACGGCGTCATTCCGGGCGTGGTCTATACCTGGCCGGAAGTCGCAAGCATCGGCGCCACCGAGGAAATGCTGAAAAACGACGGCGTGGCCTACACCGTCGGCAAGTTCCCGTTCACCGCGAACGCCCGGGCGCGGGCGATGGGCGCCACCGACGGCTTCGTCAAGATCCTCGCCGACAAGACAACGGACCGCGTTCTGGGGGCCCATATCATCGGGCCGGATGCCGGCACGCTGATTGCGGAAATCGCCATCGCGATGGAGTTCGGCGCCAGCTCGGAGGATGTGGCGCGCACCTGCCACGCCCATCCGAGCCTGAACGAGGCGGTCAAGGAAGCAGCCCTCGCCGTCGAAGGCCGCGCCATCCACATCTAAGAGGCCGCTTGAGAATGCGCGACGGCGATCATCCAGCGTGCTTTTCCTGCGCTCCGATGCTTACGGACGTGCGTCCGCTCCGCTTCGGTGCTCGCAAAACCGCGCTGGACCGGCACCAAAGAGTGCCTCTGATTCGCCATCCCACATTCTCAAACGACCTCTAGGTTCGCCCGAACGATGCTCGCACTCACCATGGGCGACCCCGCGGGCATCGGCATCGAACTCGCGGTGAAGGCTTGGCGCACGCTTCGGGAGACCGGGCCGGAATTCGTGTTTCTGGCCGATCCCGACGCGCTCGCAGGCGTGCCGGTTGGAGTAGTCGACGACCCGGCGGCGGCCCGCTTCCGGGAAGCGTTGCCGGTGCTGCCTTTGAAGCTCGCAGCCCAAGTTCGACCGGGACAGCCTGACACGGCGAATGCGGCGGCGATCATTGCCAGCATCGAGCTTGCGGTGCGGCTCACGGAGCAAGGCCGCACCGCCGGCGTGGTGACCAATCCGATCAGCAAGGCCGTGCTCAAGCAGGCCGGGTTCCGCCATCCGGGCCATACCGAGTTTCTCGCCGAACTGACCGGCGCCGCCGGGCACGAAGTGATGATGCTGGCATCGCCCATGCTGCGCGTGGTGCCGGTCACCATCCACGTGTCGCTCCGGCAATCGCTGGAACAGCTGACCACCGAGCGCATCGTCGCCGTCGCGCGCAGCACCGCCGCCGCACTCACGCAGGATTTTGGCATCGCGCATCCGCTTCTGGGTGTCGCCGGGCTCAATCCGCATGCGGGCGAAGGCGGCCACATGGGAACCGAGGAGATCCTGATGATCCAGCCGGCGATCGACACGCTTCGTGCCGAGGGCCTCGACGTGAAGGGCCCCTACCCGCCCGATACCATGTTCACCGAGGCGGCACGCGCCGGCTACGATGCGGCCATCTGCATGTATCACGACCAGGCGCTGATCCCGTTGAAAACGCTCGACATGTCGGGCGGCGTGAACGTGACGCTGGGGTTGCCGATCGTGCGCACCTCGCCCGACCACGGCACGGCGTTCGACATTGCGGGCCGCAACATCGCCGACGCGTCGAGCCTGATCGCCGCCTTGCGCATGGCGGACGCGATTGCCGCGAACCGGAGGAACACGAGGTGAGCATTCCGCGGCTGGGCGCGCCTGGCATCGTACGTCTCGGCGTGAACATCGACCATGTGGCGACGCTGCGGAACGCGCGCGGCGGGGCGTTTCCTGATCCGCTGGCGGCGGCCCGAGCGGCGGTCGCGGCCGGTGCGGACGGCATCACGTTACATCTGCGCGAGGACCGCCGGCACATCCGCGATGACGATCTGGCACGGATACGCGCTGCGATCGCAGCACCGATCAACCTGGAAATGGCGGCGACCGACGAGATGACGGCGATTGCGATCGCCACGCGGCCGCATGCGGCCTGCATCGTTCCCGAGCGCCGGGCGGAGGTGACGACGGAAGGCGGCCTCGATGCAGCGGGCCAGATCGCCACGCTCAAGCCCATCGTCGGCAGGTTGCTCGACGCCGGCATACGCGTGTCGCTGTTCATCGACCCGGACGACAGGCAGCTCGAGGCGGCGTTACAACTCGGCGCACCGGTGGTCGAGCTGCATACGGGCGCCTACGCGGATGGTCGCCCCGGCGAGCTGGAACGCCTGGCGCTGGCGGCGCGATCGGCGGCGCAGCGCGGCATCGAGTGCCATGCGGGGCATGGCCTGACCTATGCCAATGTCGGCGCGATCGCGGCGTTGCCGGAGGTCGCCGAACTGAACATCGGGCATTACCTCATCGGCGCGGCCCTGCTCGACGGGATCGGCGCGAGCGTCGCGCACATGAAGACGCTGATCACAAAAGCGCGCGCGGGATGATTCTCGCAAACTTTCTGAAACAATGGATTGCCGCCTCTCGCTATCGTCAATAACGTGACGGATGTGACGAAAAGGTAAGCTGGGCTCCATTGGCGGTCGCGTTTTCGGTCGGTGTTTTGTATTGGCCAACAGACGGCCCTTACGGCTTGACCAGTATCTTTTCTCATTCAGCACGCAAATTTGGCGGATCAACGCCTGGCCTTTCCCGGAGACAGAATATTGATCGGTAAACTGAAGATGGCGCTGCTCGGCGTGACCGCGCTTTGCGCGTCAGGCGCTGCGGCACAGGCGGCACCCGGCATGACGGTGCTCGGCAAGGCGGACGCGGCAAGTGCGGTCTCCTTCGAAGTGATGCTGCCGCTGCGCAACAAGGACAAGCTGGAGAGCCTGCTCGCTGCCCAGCACGACCCGGCCTCGCCCAGCTTTCACAAATGGCTGTCGCCGGCCCAGTTCGGCCTGCGTTTCGGCCCGGATACCAGTTCTCTCGAGCGCGTCGCCACCGCGTTGCGCGATCGTGGATTCACGGTCGAGACCCACACCCGCAGCCTGCATGTGACCGGCCAGGCCGGCTCGGCCGAACAGGCGTTCGGCGTCCATCTTCTGAATGCACGCAGCGAAACCGGCCACCTGCATGTCGTCGCCGACGGCGCGCTGAAACTGCCGGTCGAACTCGCCTCGGCGGGCGCATCCGTCATCGCCTTCTCCGGCCGGGAGGCACGCCCGATGTCGCGCCGCATCACGGACGCGCTGCCGAAGAACGACAACCGCTTCGGCAACAACGGCACATATTACTTCGACGACCTGAAGCAGGCCTACGTCTATCCGTCGATCCTGGAGACCACCACGACGCCATCCAACGGGACGCAGCCGCTCGACGGCACCGGCGTGACACTCGGCGTGCTGATGGAAAACGATGCTCTGGACAGCGACATCGCGGTATTGTTCGAGCACGAGAACTGGCAGGCGATCAGCGGCAAGCCGGATCCCACGATCTTCCAGCGCGTGCTGATCAACGGCGGCGCTCCATTCGATCCGAACGCATCGTTCGAAGTGTCGCTCGACGTTCAGCAGGAACTCACCGGCGCGCCGGGTTCGCATGTCGTGCTCTACAACCTGCCGGACCTCAGCGACCAGAACATCGTCGCCGGCTACACGACCATCGTCGACACGAACCAGGTCGATCTCGTCAGTTCGTCGTTCGGCGAGTGCGAGAAGTTCTATTTCCCGAAGTTCAACAATGGCGTTGACTATCGTTACACGCTGCTCGCCTATCACGAAATCTACCAGCAGGGTAACGCGCAGGGCATCACGTTCCTTGCAAGCTCTGGCGACAATGCCGGCAAGGAATGCACCGACCTCACCTACCTCAACGGTGGCGACGGGCGCTTCACGCCCGGCGCGTCTTGGCCCGCGATCGATCCGAACGTGACCGCGGTGGGCGGCACGAACGTGGTCACGGTATACGACCCGCCGTCGTTGAACTCGGCCTATGCAGGCGAAAACGCATGGTCCGATCCTGAAGTGCCGAACGATCCGTTTGGCGTCGGCGGCTCGGCCCGTGGCGGCGTTTGGGGCGCCGGCGGCGGTGCGAGCTTGGTGTTCCCGGCACCGAAATACCAGTCGTTGGTGGATACCACGTCCACGATGCGCGTCAGCCCGGATATCGGCATGCAGGTCGGCGGTTGCCCGGGCAGCATTTCGCGGGTGAATCCAAAGACCGGCCATTGCGACGGCGGTGACTCGACAAAGAACGGCAATGGCAACACCAACCGCAGCGCGGTCGTGGTCGCTCTTGGCGGCAATCGCTACGGCGTCATCGGCACCAGCGTGTCCTCTCCGGAACTCGCCGGCGCCACTGCCCTGCTGATAGAGAAGAACGGCCGCATGGGCAACCTCAACGAGTATATCTATCGGCTTGCCGCCCATCAGGCAGCCGGTGGCCGCCGCGTGTTCCACACCAACATTCCCGGCTATAACGGCCTGGTACAGTCCAACCTCAGCCCGACCTACAGCGTCTCGGTCGGCGTGGGTACACCGATCGTGAAGGAGTATGTCGGCGCCTATACGGCGAAGCCCGCCGGCTTCCCGCAGACACCCAGCAATCCGTAACGGCCGGGTGTTCGCACCTGAATGAAACGAGGCCCGCCGG
>CAZZVF010000071.1:929-10700 GCA_964657355.1 uncultured Buchnera sp. | reverse complement strand
GACGCGACGGACGTCGAGCGGGCCGCAACGGCCACGATCGAGGCGTTCGGGTGTGTCCACGTCTTCTGCAACAATGCCGGCGTTGCGGGCGGCAGCGGCATAGACGACATTTCGATCGACACCTGGCGTTGGGTGCTCGATGTCCACCTGATGGGCGTGGTCCACGGTGTCCGCGCCTTCCTGCCGCACATCCGCGCGCACGGGCAGGGCGGTCACATCGTCAACACCCCGTCCCTGGCCGGCTGAACAGCGGGGCCGGGTCAACCATGACGTCGTCGACCAGGAGGTCGTTGCCGTGAGCCGCCAGGGCGGGAACGGCGTGCCGCATGCCTCGGGCATTTTCCGACCTTATTGGATCAGTGCGCCTGCCGGAAAATGCTCTATCCCTTTGTTTTGGCGAGCATCTTTATCCGGCAGGTAACGCCATCTGGTCGGATGATGCTCTAGCATTGCCTGGGCAATCACCAACCCGGTCCGCACGATGATGCACGGGTGGCCGCCGCACAGGCTGGGCTCGAACAGTAGGCCGTCGGGGTGGCCAAACAGCCGTTCCGGCAGCATGCGATGAAGGCGTCCATCGACACGTGCAGGAACGGACTGGCGGCGACGCCTGCACGGCGCGGATCGTCGAGCTCTTGCCGAGGCTGCCGACGCCGTTCAACACGATCACCCAGGGTCGGTTACGGCTCGTGTCGACCACCGTGCCACGATCGATCTGTCCTGTCGCCGGCGAACCGCGAGCAATCCATCGGCTTTAGGGCCGTATTGAACCCCGCGCCGGATGCGCTGCCGCATCCGGCGTTTTTTGCCGACGGAGACGCGTATGCCGGGCCAAACCGACATTCTGAGTTGGCTGCATATCGGCGACCTGCACATCACGCGCGCTGGCGAGGAGAACCATCGCGATCTGCTGCGTATCGTCGAGCTGATGCAGGGCGCCGCCCGGGGCCTGGATTTCGCGGTGTTGCCGGGCGACAACGCGGATGACGGCACGCCGGAGCAATTCGCATTGGTGCGTGATGCCGTCGAGCGATTTCCGCTTCCGTTGCATATCCTTGCCGGCGATCACGACTTCAAACCGCGCACGCTGGACGCCTTCCACGACGTGCTGGGAGCCGAGCGACTGCCGAAAGCGGTGACGGTGCGCGGGCACCGCTGCCTGTTTCTCGACGTCGTCTCCGCCGGAACAGGCGGCCCAGACTTCCGGCTGGGCGAGGCGCAGCTCGCCTGGGCCGAGCGTGAACTGGACGAGGCGGAGACTGCCGGCCACGACGCCGTCATCTTCATGCACACCTATCCGGCGGACCTGCGTGGAGGCGCCGAGCCGTTAGGGGCGTTGTTGGCTCGGCCCCACGTCGCCTGCGTCGACATGGGCCACACGCACTACAACGAGCTGGCCAATGACGGCCGGACGATCTTCATGGCGACGCGCTCGACGGGGCAGATCGAGGAAGGGCCGCCCGGCTTTTCCATCGCCGCGGTGGACGGACGAGGGGTGAGTTGGCGCTTCAAAACTCTGGATCAGGCCTGGCCCTTCGTTCTGATTACCGCGCCTGTGGACCGCCGCCTCGTCACGAACCTGGACCGTCAAGCGTCGGGCCCGTTCGTTGTGCGCGCAAAAGTCGTCGGGGATGCGTCCATCGAGAGTGTCGAGCTCTCCGTCGACGACGGTGATTGGGCGCCGATGGCGCCGCTCCCCGGCGCCGCGGCGGTTTGGCAAGCCTCGGCCCTGCGCAGTGCGCGCCCCGGGCACGGTGCGCGAATCGTCGTGCGCGCGAGGGATGCGCAAGGCAGGGTCGATTCAGACGAGATCGAGCCTGCCGCCGCAGGATATGTGCCGCCTTCGCGCCGGGCGGACGGGAGCGACGCGGACAGCATCGGCGCCTGGCCCGAGAAGGGCATCCCCGGTGGTCAGCTCGGTCCCAATCGCCGCGGCCGGAAATGGTGATGGGCAACCTGCTCGCGTCGCCATGGACCACCTGGGGGATCGCGGGCCTGGCCACGGCCGCCGTCATCACGCGCCCGTTCTCATGGCCGGAATTCATCTGGGCGGTCGCTGGGGCGGGCCTTCTGGTGGCGCTCGGTCTGCTTTCGCCGGGTGAGGCGTGGTCCGGCGTGGCCCGTGGAACGGACGTCTATCTGTTCTTGACCGGAATGATGATGCTGTCCGAATTGGCGCGGCAGGAGGGTCTGTTCGACTGGCTGGCGGCGCGGGCGGCCCTGCTGGCGAAGGGTTCGGTCACGAGGCTTTTCAGCCTGATTTTCGCGGTCGGAACGGTGGTGACCGTATTCCTCTCCAATGATGCAACGGCGGTTGTGCTCACGCCGGCGGTCGCCGCTGTCGTGAAGACGGCCGACGCGAAGGAACCACTGCCTTATTTGCTGGTCTGCGCCTTCATCGCCAATGCTGCGAGCTTCGTGCTGCCGATTTCCAACCCGGCGAATCTGGTCATCTACGGCAGCCACATGCCGCCGCTGCTGCAATGGCTGCCGCGCTACGGTCTGCCATCCGTGCTCTCGATCATAGCGACGTATTTTGTTTTGCGCTGGACTCAGCGGGGCCAGCTGAAACAGGAAATATCGGCCGAAATCGACGTGCCGAGCCTCACCCTGGCGGGCAAGTTGGCCGCTCTCGGGATCGCGCTGACGGCGATCGTTCTTCTTGTGTCATCCGGTTTCGACATCCAGCTCGGCCTGCCGACATTCTCGGCTGGGGCGGCGACTGCGCTGCTCGTCCTGACCTGCTCGAAATGCGGTCCCGTCGATGTGGTCAAGAATATTTCCTGGGGCGTGCTGCCACTGGTGGCGGGGCTGTTCGTGCTGGTCGCGGCCCTGGAGAAGACCGGCGTCACGCAGGCGCTGGCCGATCTGGTGAAGCAACTCGTGCAGCACTCGGCCATCCTGGCTGCGTGGGCATCGGGAGCGTTGCTCGCGGTTGGTTGCAACTTGGTCAACAACCTGCCGGCCGGCCTTGTCGCAGGGCGCGTGGTCGAGTTGGCACACGTTCCGGATCACGTGCGCAGCGCCGTGCTGATCGGCGTCGATCTCGGGCCGAACCTGTCGGTGACCGGCTCGCTCGCCACCATCCTCTGGCTCACCGCGCTGCGACGCGAGGGGCATAGCGTGAGCGCCTGGACCTTTCTGAAGCTGGGCGCGCTGGTCATGCCGCCAGCCCTCCTGCTCGCCATCGCCGGCGCCTTCGCGTTCGGCTGAACCACCCCTCCGGAGAACTATAGATGCAGTCCATCGGCGCCGCCTGGCTCACCCCACTCATTCTCGTGGCCGGCGCGCTTCAGGCCTGGGGGCCGCCGATGAACGGCGCGCTCCGGAAATCCCTCGAAAATCCATGGCTCGCCAGCACGGTCTCGTTCCTGCCGATCGTGGCCGTCCTGATGGTTCTCTGGTTCTGCCTGCCTAATCCAATGCCCTCCCAGAAGGGCCTCGCCTCGATGCCATGGTGGGCACCGCTCGGCGGCCTGGTCGGCTCGTTCGCGGTCATCATGGGCCTGTTGTTCGTCGACAAGATCGGTGCCGGCCCGTTCGCCGGACTGACGATCACGGCAAACATCCTGATGTCCCTTGCGATCGACCATTTCGGCCTGTTCGGCATCGAGCAGCACAGCCTGAACATCTGGCGCATCCTGGGCGGCGCGCTGATGACAGGCGGCATCGTTCTGATCGCGATGTTTTAACAGTCGTGTCGACTGTGGAGACGAACGACATCAGCATATTGCCGCAAGCGGAGCGCGCAGGCTTCAAGCCCTGGTCGCTCGATGCCGTGAACTTCACGCTCGCTGACGTGCGGGGTGCGCTCGGACCCTATCTCAATGTCTTTCTCATCACGCAACAGCATTGGAGCCAGACCCAGGTTGGCTGGGTCACCACGATCAGCGGCCTGCTAGGTCTTGTCGCGCAAACGCCGGCTGGTGGTGCGATCGACGCGACAAGGCGCAAGCGGGCCGCTGTCGTGCTGGCGTTGATCATCCTCGCGATCGGCGCCCTGGTCATCTTCGCGGCGCCTCGCTTCTGGCCCGTCTTGATCGCCAACACCGCCGTAGCCGTGGTGGGCGACGTGTTTGGCCCGGCGGTGGCTGCCGTGACACTGGGCCTCTATGCACGAAAGCACCTGGCACGCCGCATGGGTCGGAACTCCGCGTTCGATCATGCCGGAAACGTCGCGATTGCAGCCGCTGCCGGCGGCGTGGGCTACCTGTTCTCACAGCGTGCCGTATTCCTCCTGGTCCCGGTATTCGCCCTGCTCGCCGCGGTTGCGATGCTGTCGATTCCGGCAAAAGCCATCGACGAGGATCGCGCCCGGGGGCTGGGCGCCGACGAAAACACCAAGGCTGAAGAGGCGGAGAAGCCGTCTGGCACCCTGGTGCTGCTGCGGTGTCGGCCGCTTGTCGTATTCGGCGTCTGTGCGATGCTTTTTCACTTCGCAAACGCGCCGCTCTTGCCTCTTGTCGGACAGAAGCTCGCCCAAGCTCATCCGGTTTGGGCCACGGCCATGATGTCATGCTGCATCATCGCGGCGCAGCTCATAATGCTTCCTGTGGCGTTGGCGGTTGGCCGGACAGCGGATCGCATCGGCCGCAAGCCGCTTCTGTTGCTGGGTTTCGCGGTTCTGCCCATTAGGGCGTTGCTCTACACTTTTTCAGACAACTCGGCCTGGCTGATCGGCGTGCAATTGCTCGACGGAGTCGGCGCCGGCATCTTCGGCGCGATTGCCCCGCTGCTGATCGCCGACGTCATGCGTGGGACCGGTCGCTACAATTTGGCGCAAGGTGCCGTCGCCACAGCCCAGGGGATTGGAGCTTCGCTGAGCGGACTCGTCGCGGGTGTCGTCGTGGATCACTTCGGCTACCCGGCGGCGTTTCTGACTTTTGGAGCCGCGGCGTGCGCTGCTCTGGTCACCCTGTTCGTGGCCATGCCAGAGACCGCGCCAAGTGTCTTCAAGGCGATGCGCTGAAGGCTCACCTTCGAGGTCCATGCTGCAAACTGGATAGGCCTTGCTGTGAGCGTCCGTTGGCTTGCGACGCGAGGGGCGCGGCGGCTGCAAGCGGCGCCCCCCGTCCGCGTCATCCGGGGCTTGCGGTCTGTTCGGTCCAGCCGCCGCCGAGGGACCGATAGAGCGTCACCAGGTTTTGCAACTGCGCCGATTGAGCCTCGATGAGCGCCTGTTGCCCGGAATACAGCGTTCGTTGCGCATCCAGTGTGGTGAGGTACGGGTCGATGCCGGCGCGGAAGCGCATCTGCGCCAGCCGGTAGTAATCTGCCGCCTGATCGGTTTCCGCCTGCTGGGCACGGGCCTGATCGAGATAGGTCGCGCGGGCCGCGAGTGCGTTGGCGACGTCGTGGAACGCCGTCTGGATGGTCTGCTCGTAGGCCGCGACGTCGATGTCGCGCTGCGTTTTGGCGATATCCAGATTGCCCCGGTTCTGGCCCCAGGTGAAAATCGGGATGGTGAGCTGAGGCGCGAAGCTCCATGTCTCGGCGCCCGCCGTGAACAGCTTGTGGAATTGCAGGCTTTCCTGACCGCCTGACGCGGTCAGCAGGATCTGCGGAAAGAACGCCGCGCGCGCCGCCCCGATGGAGGCGTTGTCGGCGCGCAGCGTGTGCTCCGCCTTGAGAATATCGGGACGCCGGGTCAGCAGATCCGACGGCAGCCCGGCCGGCAGATCGCCCGCCAGCACCTGCTCGCCCAGCCTTCCCGGCGGTGGCAGATCGGCCGGCAGCTGGGCGCCGATCAGCAGGACGATCCCGTTCTCGTCCTGCGCCAGTTGCCGCCGGTACTGCGCCTGATTGGCCTGCGCGGTGGACACCGAAACCTGCGCCTGCCGCAGGGTCAGCAAGGTGGTGGCGCCGTGATCGAACTCGGCCTGGGTCAGGCGTTGCGAATCCTGCTGCGCCCGCAAGGTATCGTCGGTGACCTTGAGCAGCGCTTGGTCGGTGAGCCAGGTGATGTAGGCATTCGCGACATTGCCGATGACCGTGAGCTGTTCGGCGCGCCGGTTTTCCTCCTGCGCCAGGAATTTCTCGAATTGCTCTTTCGACAGCGAGCGCAGCCGGCCGAAAAGATCAAGCTCGTAGGAAGCGAATCCGATTCCTGCCGAGAAATACCGGTACGTGCCGCCGCCATTGCCGCCGGTGGAAGTGGCCGCTGCCGATCCGCCCGACGCGCCCGTGCTGCCAGTAGTCGTGCTGCCGCCGGCGTTGATCAGGCCGCCTTGCGGCAGCCCCTCGTATTCCGCCGCACCCGTGGCATTGAACGACGGGAAAAGCTGGCCCCGCTGCACGCGGTACTGCGCGTCGGCCTGCGCCACGCTCACGATCGCGGTGCGCAGATCGCGGTTGGTATGAAGCGCCACGGCGATAAGCCGGCGCAGCCGCGCATCGGTGAAGAACTGCTGCCATCCCAGCGCATCGGCGGAGACCGACAAAGGTGCCGCAGCAGGTGTCAGGCTGTGATAGCCGCTTCCGTCGGGAAAGGCGGAGGACACCGGCAGGTTCGGCTGGTGATAAGCCGGCGCCAGGCTGCAGCCCGCGACGGCGAGGCTTGTGCTCGCCGCCAGAAGCAGCCGCCTCATCGCGCAGCCTCGGTTTCGCCGGGTCGTCCGGGGGCGACCCGGAACAGTCGCAGCACCAGCACGAAGAACAGCGGCACGAAGAAGATGGCGAGGAAGGTCGCCGCCAGCATGCCGCCTACCACGGCGGTGCCGATGGCGTTCTGCGAGCCCGACCCGGCGCCGGTGGACAAAGCGAGCGGCAGCACGCCCAGGACGAACGCCAGCGAGGTCATGAGGATCGGCCGTAGGCGTTGCCGCGCCGCCGTGATTGCCGCGTCGACCAGCGATTGGCCCTCATCGAACCCGGCCTTGGCGAATTCGACGATCAGGATGGCGTTCTTTGCCGCCAGGCCGATCGTCGTCAGCAGGCCGACCTGGAAATACACGTCGTTCGCCAGGCCGCGGAGCTGCGTCGCCAGCACGACGCCGAGCACGCCGAGCGGCACCACCATCAGCACCGCCGTGGGGATCGACCAGCTTTCATAAAGTGCCGCCAGGCACAGGAACACGACGACGAGGGACAAGGCGTAGAGCAGCGTCGTCTGCGAGCCGGACTGCACTTGCTCGTAAGACAGACCGGCCCATTCGTAGCCGAACCCGGGCGGCAGCTTGCGGGCGAGCGCCTCCATTTCGGTGATCGCCGTGCCGGTGCTCTGTCCCGGCCCCGGCGAGCCGAGGATCTCGACCGAGGAGACGCCGTTGTAACGCTCCAGCTTGGGCGACCCGGTGATCCATTTGCCGCTCGCGAAGGCGGAGAACGGCACCATTTCCTGCTGGCTGGTGATGGCGGTGGTCGAGCCGGAGCCGGACGCGGACGCCGCACCGTTGCGGACGTACCATTTCTCGAAATCGTCCGGCAGCATGCGGGTCGACGCGTCGCCCTGGATATAGACGCGTTTGATGCGGCCGTTATCGGTGAAGTCGTTGACGTAGCTCGAGCCCCAGGCGGCGCCGAGCTGGGTGTTGATGTCCGCCAGGCTGATGCCGAAGGCCGCGGCCTTTTCCCGGTCGATGCTGAGCTGGAACTGCGGCTCGTCGTTCAGCCCGTTCGGCCGCACGCCGGCCAGTTTGCTGTCCTGCGCCGCCATGCCGAGCAGCTGGTTGCGCGCTGCCAGCAGGGCCGCGTGACCCTGGCCCGCCTTGTCCTCGAGCTCGAAGTCGAATCCGGTGGCGTTGCCCAGTTCGAGCACTGCGGGCGGCACGAAGGCGAAGGCCTGCGCGTCCCTGATCCGGGCGAAATGCCCCATCGCCCGCGTGGCCAGCGCCTGCACCGTGCCGGCTGCCCCGGGGCGTTTGCTCCAGTCCTTCAGCTGCACGAAGGCCAGCCCGGACGACTGCCCGTGGCCCGCAAAGCCGAAGCCGTTCACCGTCAGCACGTCGCCCACGACATGGCTCTCGTCGTGCAGCAGGTAGTGGGAGACCTCGTCCAGCACCTCCTGCGTGCGGCCGGACGTGGCACCCGGCGGCGTCGTCACCTGCACGAACATGACGCCCTGGTCCTCGTCCGGCAGGAAGCCGCCGGGAATGCGCAGGAACAGCACCGCCATCAGCGCCACCAGCCCGGCGAAACCCAGCATGAACAGCACCGGGCGGCCCAGCATGAACGCCACGCCGGCCGCATAGCCACGCGCCCCGCGGTCGAAGCCGCGGTTGAACAGGCCGAAGAAGCCGCGCTGTTTCGAGCCGTGTTTCGCCGGCTTCAGGATCGTCGCGCATAGCGCCGGCGTGAACACCAGCGCGGTCACCACCGACAGCCCCATGGCGGAGACGATGGTGATGGAGAACTGCCGGTAGATCACGCCCGTGGAGCCGGCGAAAAACGCCATCGGCAGGAACACCGCCGACAGCACCATCGCGATACCGACCAAGGCGCCGGTGATCTGGTCCATCGACCGGCGGGTCGCCTCGCGCACGGAGATGCCGTGCTCCTCCTCCATGACGCGCTCGACGTTCTCTACCACCACGATGGCGTCGTCGACCAACAGGCCGATGGCCAGCACCATGCCGAACATCGTCAGCGTGTTGATGGAGTAGCCCGCCAGATGCAGGATCGCGCAGGTGCCGAGCAGCACCACGGGCACCGCGATGGTCGGGATCAGCGTCGCGCGCAGGCTCTGCAGGAACAGGAACATGATGCAGAACACCAGCCCTATCGCGATCAGCAGCGTCTCCACCACGTCGTGGATCGACAGCCGCACGAACGGCGAGGTGTCGTACGGATAGACCACGTCGACGCCCTGCGGGAACACCGGCCGCAGCGATTCGATCGTGTTCTTCACCGCAGTGACGGTGGCGAGCGCATTGGCGCCGCTCGCCAGCTTGACCGCCAGTGCGGAAGCCGGCTTGCCGTCGAACTCGGTGGTGAAGCTGTACTGCTCCGGCCCCAGTTCGATGCGGGCCACGTCGCTCAGGCGGACCCGGGCACCGCCGGACGCCACCTTCAGCAGGATGCGCCCGAAGGCTTCCGGCGTGCTCAGATAGGACGGCCCGATGATGGTGGCGTTAAGTTGCTGCCCGTGCACGGCGGGAAGACCGCCGAGCTCGCCGGCCGCCACCTGCACGTTCTGCGCTGCAATGGCGCTGGCGACGTCCGACGGGGTTAGGGCGTAGGTGTCGAGCTTTGCCGGATCCAGCCACACGCGCATCGCATACTCGGTGCCGAACAGCTGGTAGTCGCCGACGCCGGTCGTGCGGCTGATCGAATCCTGCACCTTGGACGCGATGAAGTTGGAGATGTCACCGGTGCTCATGCGGCCGTCCCGCGAGACGAAGCCCACGATCAGCAGGAAGTTCTTCGTCGCCTTGGCAACGGTGATGCCCTGTTGCTGCACCACCTGCGGCAGGCGCGGCTGGGCGAGCTGCAGCTTGTTCTGCACCTGCACCTCGGCGATGTCCGCGTCGGTGCCCTGCGCGAAGGACAGGGTGATGGTGATCGAGCCGTCCTTGTCGCTCTCCGAACTGAAATACAGCAGGTGGTCTAGTCCCGAGAGCTGCTGTTCGATGACCTGCACCACGGTCGACTGCACCGTCTCCGCCGAGGCGCCCGGATAGACGACGGAAATCGAGATCGAGGGCGGCGCGATGGACGGATACTGCGCGATCGGCAGCGAGGCGATGGAGATGGCGCCGGCGATCATGACGATGATGGCGAGCACCCAGGCAAACACCGGGCGGTCGATGAAGAACCGTGACATGGCGCGGCTCC
>CAZZVF010000071.1:0-919 GCA_964657355.1 uncultured Buchnera sp. | reverse complement strand
GGTGTCTGATCGCCCGGCTTGTCGGCCGGCTGGCCGCTCGGCTGTTCAACGGGGCTCACCGTGTCGCCGGTTACCGTCACCTCGCGCGCGTGGGCGGCCTCGCCGGGCTTGGCCTGCTGCAGGCCGCTGACGATGACGCGGTCGCCCTCCGACAGCCCCTTGGAAATGAGCCAGTCGCCGCCGATCGCGCGGTCGGTCACCACCGTGCGCTGTGCCACCTTGCCGTCGGCTCCCACGACCATGGCCGTCGCCTGGCCTTGCGCGTCATGCGTGACCCCGCGCTGCGGCACCAGGATCGCATTCTGCCTGACGCCCTCGGAGATCTCCTCCCGCACGAACATGCCGGGCAACAGCAGGCCCTCAGGATTGGGGAACAGCGCCCGCAGCGTCACCGACCCGGTGGAGGGATCGACGTTCACTTCGGTGAACAGCAGCTTGCCGGTGTGCTCGTAGATCGTGCCGTCTTCCAGCGTCAGCGACACCTCCGCACCGCCATCGACAGCGCGCTTCAACTGCCCGGCGGCGTATTCCCGCTTCAGCCGCAGTAACGTTGCACTCGGCTCGCTCACGTCGAGGTAGATCGGGTTCAGTTCGGTAATGGTGACCAGCGAGTTGGTCTGGTTCTCGGTCACCAGCGCTCCCTCGGTCACGCTGGAGCGG
The DNA here is from genome assembly GCA_964657355.1 of uncultured Buchnera sp. GTDB lineage: Bacteria > Pseudomonadota > Alphaproteobacteria > Acetobacterales > Acetobacteraceae > BOG-908. Next base: position 259 of record CAZZVF010000071.1, on the reverse strand, counting down.
CCGGTGCGCCCGGCGATCGGCGCATAGACCCGCGTGTAGGCCAGGTTGATCGCCGCGGTCTGCACCGCCGCCTGGCCGCTTGCGACGTCGGCTTCGTTCTGGCCCAGCGTGGCCTCGGCATTGTCCAGATCCTGCCGGCTTACGGCGAAGGCGCGGGCCAGCGGCTTGTAGCGCCCCACCGTTTGCCGAGCGGAGACGATGGCCGCGCGGGCTTTTGCCAGCGTCGCCTTGGCGCTCGCAAGGCTGGCCTCGTAGGGGC
>CAZZVF010000070.1:1667-10750 GCA_964657355.1 uncultured Buchnera sp. | reverse complement strand
GTAGCGCGGCGGGATCGGCGCCCAGGCGAACATGGAGCCTTCCGGGCTCGGCACGTCCCACCCAGCTTGGGCCAGGCCGCGTATCAGGACGTCGCGCCGTTCGCGATACAGATCGCGTATCTGGGTGACGCAATCCTGCGGGCCGTTCAGGGCGGCGGCGGCGGCGACCTGGATTGGCGTGAAGGCGCCGTAATCGAGGTAGGATTTCATCCGTGCGAGGGCGGCGACGAGGCGCTGGTTGCCGGCTGCGAAGCCGATGCGCCAGCCCGGCATGGAGTAGGTTTTCGACATGCTGGTGAATTCGACCGCGATGTCGCGTGCGCCCGGGACCTGGAGGATCGAGGGCGGGATGTTGGTGCCGAAGTAGATTTCCGCGTAGGCGAGATCGGACAGGATCCAGATTTCGTGCTTGCGGGCGAAGGCTACGATTTCGCGGTAGAAATCGAGGTCGGCGAGATATGCGGTCGGGTTGCTTGGAAAGTTCACGATGAGCGCCGTGGGCTTGGGCACTGAATGACGCACCGCGCTGTCGAGCGCCCGCAGCATGGCTTCACCGGGTTCGGCGGGGATGCTGCGCACGGAGGCGCCTGCGATGATGAAGCCGAACTGGTGGATCGGATAGGACGGGTTCGGCACCAGGATGGTGTCGCCTGGGCTGGTGATGGCGGAGGCGAGGTTGGCGAGGCCTTCTTTCGAGCCGAGGGTCGCGATGATCTCGGTTTCCGGGTCGAGCTGCACGTCGAAGCGGCGCTGGTAGTAGGCGGCGAGTGCGCGCCGCAGGCCGGGTATGCCCTTGCTGGTCGAGTAACGGTGGGTGCGCGGGTCCTGCACCGTCTCGATCAGCTTGGCGACGATATGCGGCGGGGTCGGGCTGTCCGGATTGCCCATGCCGAGATCGATGATGTCGGCGCGCTCGGCGCGGGCGCGCGCCTTCGCCGCGTTGACTTCGGCGAAGACATAGGGTGGCAGGCGGCGGATGCGGTGGAATTCTTCAGTCATTCCGGTCTCGGTTCAGGCTTCCAGCTGCAAAATCAGGCGTGGGGCTCAGGGTATCAGACGCACCGTCGCGCCGCGACCGAATGCGTAGGCAGCCAGCCGGATCGAGGCAGGCGGCACGTGCATGGCTTCGAGGCCCTTTGCCACGGCGTGGGCGCGCCGGAGGGCGAGTTCGATCGCCGCGGCCTGCCCCTCCGGCGTATCGGACGCCGCGTCGCCGGCACCGGTGATCTCGATGGTCTGGTTTCCGCGCCGGCCGGCGATCCCCTTCAGCGCCTCGTTCTGGGATGCCAACAGTTGGGCATCCCCGGTCTGGAACACGATGCTGGTGGCACCAAGCCGAACCGGCTGACCTTGGGGCAAAGGCGGTGGCGGCGTCGGCGGCGGCTCGGGCGAGACGCCTTCGAAGGTCGCCACGGGCGGGGGAGCATCGGGGATCGGCGGCAGGCCGGTCATGTCGGTGGCGGCACCGGCGAGCACGACGGGCGTGCCCGGCTGGATTGCGGCCAGCGGAGTGCCGGGTGGCGGCGACGCGGCGCCTGAAGGCGTGGCGGTGGCGGCGGTGCCGGGCGTGGTTGCCGGTGTCGCGGCCGACCGCGCAGACGCCGGAGGATCGGGCGGCGCGTCCGCAGTCGCGAGGCTTGCCGCGGCAGCCGGTTGAGCGGCCGCTTGGTTCGGTTTCACCGGCTTAGGCGGTGGAGGAACGGCCGGGATGGGCGTATCGTTGGCGAGCCGCTCGGTGCGATCACGCTGGGTCATCAACTGGTCGCGCAACGCCGTCCGGTAAGCCTGGTCGGGCAGCTTCGGCTTGGGCGGAACGGTGCCGATCTTCGGGTATGGCAGCCCGACGCCAGGCGGCGGCGGCCGGGCGGCGGCAATCTGGCCGCCTTCGAGGTCGTGGAACCAGGCAGCCGGCGTTTCCGCGGGGCTGTTGGCTCCGCAGGCTCCCAGCAAGCAGCAGATCGACAGGGTAGCCGACGCGAGTGCTGCTCGCAGGCCGCCTTGATACGGGGCTCCGCGCCTCCTACCCTTGCAATAACAACCAGGCATTAAGCCGTAAGCCTCCGAAGATGGGCACGATCTAGCGCGGTCATGCACCGGACGGATAGGGACACACAGGAAATGGCCGAACCGCTCACGCCGGAAACAGGTTTCAAGCTGCCCGACCCGCAGGTTCTGAGCCGCTCGATGGCTGATATCGCCGAGCGTTCCCAGCGCATCGTAGGCGACTGGCTGGAGCGCCAGTCAAAGACCGCGCCCTCGTCCGATCCGCTCAATATCGGCCGTGCGTTCCTCGAAATGACGACCAAGCTGATGACCAATCCGACAAGGATGGTCCAGGCGCAGCTCGGTTTCTGGCAGGATTACGTGACGCTCTGGCAGAACACGACGCGTCGCATGATGGGCATGGAAAGCGAGCCCGTCATTGCGGCGGATCCTAAGGACAAGCGGTTTCGCGACGACAGCTGGCAGCAGAGCGAGGTTTTCGACTTCATCAAGCAGAGTTATCTGCTGTCAGCGCGCTATGTGCATGACGTGGTCGGCCATGTGGACGGGTTGGATCCGAAGACTGCGCGCAAGGTCGACTTCTATGCGCGCCAGTTCGTCGACGCGATGAGCCCGAGCAATTTCCTGATGACTAATCCTGAGGTTCTGCGCAAGACGCGCGAGACCGGCGGCGAAAACCTGTTGCGCGGATTGAATAATCTGCTCGGCGACCTGGAGCGTGGGCGCGGCAAGCTCACCATCAGGATGACCGACCTCGATGCATTCACGGTTGGCGAGAACATCGGCGTGTCGCCGGGCCGCGTGGTGTTCCAGAACGAGATCATGCAGCTGATCCAATATGCGCCCACCACGGAGACGGTGCTGCAGCGGCCGCTGCTGATCATTCCGCCCTGGATCAACAAATTCTACATCCTGGACCTGCGGCCTAAGAACAGTCTCGTGCGCTATGCGGTGAGCCAGGGACATACCGTGTTCATGGTGTCCTGGGTCAACCCGGACGAGCAGCTCGCAGATGCCGGCTTCGAGGATTACATGAAGAGCGGCGTGTTTGCCGCACTCGACGCGATCGAGGCGGCGACCGGCGAGCGCGAGGTGAACGCGATCGGCTATTGCCTCGGCGGCACATTGCTCGGTACCACGCTGGCCTGGATGGCACGGCGCGACGACCAGCGCATCCGCTCCGCCACGTTTTTCGTCAGCCTGCTGGATTTCGAGGAAGCCGGCGAGCTCGGCGTGTTCATCGACGAGGAGCAGTTGAAAGCGCTCGAGGAGCGCATGCACGAGCGCGGCTATCTCGAAGGGTCGGACATGGCGTCCACCTTCAACATGCTGCGCGCCAACGACCTGATCTGGTCGTTCGTGGTGAACAACTACCTGATGGGCAACGAGCCGTTTCCGTTCGACCTGCTGTACTGGAATTCCGATGCGACGCGCATGCCGGCGCGGATGCATAGTTTCTATCTTCGTAACATGTATCAGCAGAATTTGCTGTCGAAGCCGAACGCGATCTCGTTCGAAGGAGAGTCGCTGGACCTCGGCGCGATCACGGTGCCGGCGTATTTTCTCTCCACGCGGGAGGATCACATTGCACCGTGGCGCTCGACCTATCGCGGGACGCAGCTGTTGGGCGGGGAGAAGCGCTTCGTGCTGGCGGCGTCAGGGCATATCGCAGGCGTGGTCAATCCGCCGGAGGGCGGCAAGTACAATCACTGGGTGAACGAGGAACTGCCGGCCGAGCCGCAGGCGTGGCTCGAGGGTGCGACCGAGCTCGCCGGTTCATGGTGGAACGACTGGAATCGCTGGGTAACGGCCAAAGCGCCGGAGACGGTGCCGGCGCGTGTCCCGGCGGACGGCATCGAGGCCGCGCCCGGGAGCTACGTGCTGGTGAAGTCAGGTGGATAAGCCGTCAACCTTGGGGAATGAGCCGGCATAGTCGCAGGGTGTTGCCGTCCAGGTTGGAGGCAATGGCGGCGCAGTTCGCCTGCGTGAGATGGTAATAGGCCAGTGTCCGCGTGGAGACACCGTCGTGCAGCGCGGGATCGTCGATGCCGTAGAGCGGTCCTTGGTGCTGCCTGATGGTTGCTTCTGCCTGTTGTGCCAGCCTTGCTTTTGAGCCGGGCTGGATGAGCGTGTTGTTGACACCGACCCATCGGATTGCCGGGTCGGCGAAAGGAATGAGGTAGGCGGCGCCGGAGCCGTCCAGTGTCACCACGAGGGCGCCGGCCTCCATCGGGGGAAGGTGCACGGCCAGGAGCGGTCCGTGCTTGTCGCCGCGGCCCCAATCGGGACTTTCGGTGCTGGTAAAGACCGCCGTGCACACCACGGCGAAGCCGGCGACACACCAGATCTGCCCACTTCGGAAGAAGCGCAGGAGCGGGAGTGCGACCAGGCCGGTGAGGGCCTGTTGGGCGCCCAGGTAACGGAAGATGGAGAACTGCGCCTCCCAGGCTACGAAGCCGGCGGCTAAGCATATCCCGACGAAGGTGCTGCGACGGCCTTCCGGCGTGCGGTCGGGTGCCACGGCCGCCGCGGCGAGGGTCGTCACGGTAGCGCACCAGGCGATGGCGAAGCGCGGGTCCTGGATCGGTAGCTCGGAAACCGCCTCGCTCGGCCGGAATGCCCAGACGAAGGGATAGAAGACCGTCGCGAGGAGACCGTGCGCCTTGAAGCGCGGATCCTCGTAGCGGAACGGCGGCAACAGCTTCGAGTGAAAGATGTCATTGTAGAACGGGAACAGCGGGTTGCCCGAATAGTGCAGAAGGACCACCGCCCAGGGGCCGGCCACGAGCAGGAAGGCCGTCGCCATGGAGGCGCCGACGAGGGTCGCACGGCGGATGCGTTCGCGCGGGGCGTAGGATGGCGCGAGCAGGAGGGCCACGGCAAAGCCGGCGCAGAACGGCACCATTGTAAGCTTGAGGCCGGAGGCGGTCCCGAACAGGGCGCCCGAGACGAGCAGCCCGCTGCGCGACATGATCGGTGTGCCGCCTATTCCGGACAGTGCTGCAAGCAGACCAGCCAGAGCGAGGCAGGCCGGGATCATGTCGCTCATGACAGTGCCGAGTGTCGCGTAGGAGGCGACGCCTGTGGCTCCGAATGCTGCGGCGAGTGCTGTGAGCGGGGTGCGGAGCACGGTGTTTGGCGGCAGCATTGCGAGGCCGATGCGCATGGCGAGCAGCGCTGCCAGCGCATTCGGCACGATGAGCAGGATGTCGAAGAGTGCCGTGTGATCGACCAGGAGCCAGCGCAGGCCGTAGGTGAGCAGGTCGAGCGTCGGGTTCAGGGTCGTCTGCAGTTGCGCCGGCGCGATGTCGAAGCCGAGGCGGCCATGGAGCGCTGCGTACGGTGCGTAGAGGTGGTAGTTCCGCAGGTCCCAGTCGGCGTCGGGGCCGCGCTTGAGGGCGACCGATCCAAAGCCGGCCATGGCGAGGACGAACCACAGCCAGGCAGGCGTCCGTTCCAGGCGGGCCGCTGCCTGGGATAGATGTCGGTTCCAGGCGGGCGTCACGCCATTGGACACCCGGTTGGCTTGGTGGGCGGGTTAGAAGGGGATTTCGTCGTCCAGATCGCCGCCCGTGGGTTCCCAGGACGGGGTGCTGCGCCCTGCCCCGCCGCCACCGGCAGGAGTGCGTGCAGCCGGCGCGCGTTCGCGGGTGAAGCCGCCGCTGTCCCCGCCGCCTTCGCCGCGGCCGTCCAGCATGGTGAGTTCGCCACGGAAGCGGGCCAGCACGACTTCGGTGGTTTCGCGCTCGACCCCATCCTTGTCGGTGTATTTGCGGCTTTCCAGCGAGCCTTCGACGTAGACCTTGGAGCCCTTCTTCAGGAAGCGCTCGGCCACTTCGCCAAGCTTTTCGTTAAAGATGGCAATGCGGTGCCACTGGGTCTTTTCACGGCGCTCGCCGCTGGCCTTGTCGTTCCAGTTCTCGCTGGTGGCGATGGAGAAGGAGACGACCTTGCCGCCGTTCTGCATGGTGCGCGATTCGGGGTCGCGGCCCAGGTTGCCGACGAGGATCACCTTGTTCACGCTGCCTGCCATCTGACACTCCCGGACTCGTTGCGCCTAGCTAAACCGACGAGAACAGGATGGAAACCCCTGGGGGAATCGCTAAGTAAAGGCGTCGGGGGACGGTCCGGGCGCCTGGCGCAGCGTGGGGTCGCAGAGCCCCGGCGGTTTAAGCGTTTGGGGGTTCAAGCTTGTCGCCATCGATCCCGTCGGCTCACTCGATCATCGTGCGTGGTGCCAGGGAGCACAATCTCAAGAACGTCGATGTGGAGATTCCGCGCGACCAGTTGACGGTCATCACCGGGCTTTCAGGGTCGGGCAAGTCGTCGCTGGCGTTCGACACGATCTACGCCGAGGGACAGCGGCGCTACGTGGAGAGTCTGTCCTCCTACGCGCGGCAGTTCCTGGAGCTGATGGGCAAGCCGGACGTGGACAGCATCGAGGGCCTGTCGCCGGCGATCTCCATCGAGCAGAAGACGACCAGCCGGAACCCGCGATCGACCGTGGGGACGGTGACGGAAATCCACGACTACATGCGGCTGCTGTGGGCGCGGGCCGGCGTACCGTATTCGCCCGCGACGGGTCTGCCGATCGAGGCGCAGACCGTGAGCCAGATGGTGGACCGCGTGCTGGCCATGAAGGAAGGCACACGCCTTTTGCTGCTGGCGCCGGTGGTGCGGGACCGCAAGGGCGAATACCGGAAAGAGCTGGCAGAACTGCAACGCCGCGGTTTTACGCGCGCAAAGGTAGATGGCACGCTCTATGACATTGCCGACGTCCCTGCGCTGAACCGCAAGACCAAGCACACGGTGGAAGCCGTCGTGGACCGCGTCGTGGTGCGCGGCGGGACCGAGCAGCGGCTGGCGGATAGTTTCGAGACGGGCCTGGGGATGGTGCCCGACGGCATCGTCTATGCCGAGGACGCCGATAGCGGTGCGCGCACGGTGTTCTCGTCGCGCTTCGCCTGCCCGGTTAGCGGATTCACGATTGAGGAAATCGAACCGCGGCTGTTCAGCTTCAATTCGCCGCATGGTGCCTGCCCCGCCTGCGACGGGCTCGGCGTGGAGACGTTCTTCGACCCGGCCATGGTGGTGCCGGACGAACAGCGCAGCCTGGCGGATGGCGCGGTCGCGGCCTGGACGGGCGCGATGAGCCCGTATTTCGACCAGACGCTGCAGAGCATCGCACGCCATTACAAGGTGACGACGCGCACGCCGTGGGACGAGCTGCCGCAGACGGTGCGCGACACGATCCTGCATGGATCTGGCACCGTTCCGATCGAAATGACCTACAAGGACAGCGTCCGCTCGTATTCGGTGAAGAAGCCGTTCGAAGGCGTGCTGAAAAACCTCGACCGGCGCTGGCGCGAAACGGATAGCGCTTGGGTGCGTGAGGAGATGTCGCGCTACCAGGCGGAAAAGCCGTGCGACGTGTGTCATGGTGCGCGGCTCAAGCCGGAAGCGCTGGCGGTGAAGATCGGCGGCCGGACGATTGCAGAGGCGTCCGATTTCTCGATCGCCGAGGCGCTCGCGTGGTTCCGCGAGGTCGGCTCGACGCTGACGCCGCAGCGGCTGGAAATCGCCCGGCGCATCCTGCGCGAAATCGTCGAACGTTTGCAGTTCCTGGTCGATGTCGGGCTGAATTATCTCAGTCTCTCGCGCGGCTCGACGACATTGTCGGGTGGCGAGAGCCAGCGCATCAGGCTCGCCAGCCAGATCGGCTCGGGACTCACCGGCGTACTCTACGTTCTCGACGAACCGTCGATCGGGCTGCACCAGCGTGACAACGAGCGCCTGCTCGGCACGCTGCAGCGGCTGAAATCGCTGGGCAACACGGTTCTTGTCGTTGAGCACGACGAGGATGCGATCAGGCAGGCGGATTTCCTGATCGACATGGGCCCGCGCGCGGGCATGAACGGCGGCCATGTGGTGGCGCAGGGAACGCCCGAGGAGGTTGCCGCGAACCGGCAGTCGCTGACGGGCGATTACCTGTCCGGGCGGCGCAGGATCGAGGTGCCGGCGCAGCGACGTGCGGTCAATGCGAAGCGTCAGCTTACCGTGGTTGGCGCCACCGGGCATAACCTCAAATCGGTCTCGGCGTCGTTTCCGCTGGGTACTTTCACGTGCGTGACGGGCGTTTCCGGCGGTGGCAAATCCACGCTGGTGGTGGACACGCTGTACAAGGCGGTGTCGCGGCGGCTGATGGGATCGGGCGAGGTGCCGTCGGCGCATGTTCGCATCGATGGGTTGAACGAGCTCGACAAGATCATCGACATCGACCAATCGCCGATCGGACGTACGCCACGCAGCAATCCGGCGACGTATACAGATCTGTTCGCGCCGATTCGGGACTGGTTCGCAGAACTGCCGGAAAGCCGGGTGCGGGGCTACAAGGCGGGGCGGTTCAGCTTCAACGTGAAGGGCGGCCGCTGCGAGGCGTGCCAGGGCGACGGCGTCATCAAGATCGAGATGCACTTCCTGCCGGACGTGTTCGTCACCTGCGACACTTGCAAAGGAGCTCGCTACAACCGCGAAACTCTCGATGTGAAGTTCAAGGGCAGATCGATTGCCGAAATCCTCGCCATGACGGTGGACGAGGCGCAGCCGCTGTTCTCCGCGGTGAATCGTATCAACGACAGGCTGAGCATTCTGCAGCGTGTCGGCCTCGGCTATATCAGCCTGGGGCAGCAATCGACGACATTGTCGGGCGGCGAGGCACAGCGCATCAAGCTGGCGAAGGAGCTGGCGCGTCGTGCGACCGGGCGGACGCTCTACATCCTGGACGAACCGACGACCGGGCTGCATTTCGAGGACATTCGCAAGCTGCTGGAAGTGCTGCACGCGCTGGTCGACCAGGGCAACACCGTGGTTGTGATCGAGCACAATTTGGAAGTGATCAAGACAGCGGACTGGATCATCGACATGGGTCCGGAAGGCGGCGACGGCGGCGGCATGATCGTGGCGCAGGGCACGCCGGAGGATATCGCGGCGGTTCCCGCAAGCCATACCGGGCGTTTCCTGGCGCCGTTATTGCCGAAGGAAAAGGCTCGGCCGAAGTTGCGCAAGCGGGGGTGAGGGGG
>CAZZVF010000070.1:0-1657 GCA_964657355.1 uncultured Buchnera sp. | reverse complement strand
TTTGCAAAAAAGAACCAAAAAACTCTTGTTCATTCGGGCACGCTGCCGGGGAGAACCGCGACAGCCACCAAAAAAAGATCTTTTGCTTCTTTTCCTCAGAGAGAAGGACTTTTCTTAACTGCAGCTAACGCGCAGCACTGTTTCATACGACCTGCCATGGGAGCAGCCTAGGTGCATTTCAGCTACTGGATGGTGCTCGTAGCAGCGCTTCTGCCTTACGCGACGGTTGGGATCGCGAAGGCGCAGAAGGGCTACGACAACGCGAAGCCGAGGGATTATCTGAGCAAGCTCGAAGGTTGGCGCGCGCGGGCGGACTGGGCACATCGCAACCATTTCGAGGCGTTTCCGGCATTTGCCGCCGCAGTCTTCGTGGCGCAGTTGAAAACGACGCCGCAGCATACGATCGATCTGTTGGGAGGGCTCTTTATCGTCGCACGCCTGGTTTACACAGCGTTGTATATTGCCGGCTTTGCCCCGCTGCGTTCCCTGGTCTGGTTTGCTGGGGTGGCCTGCGTGATCGCGTTGTTCGTTGTGGGGCGTTGATTCTCGAGCTCCGACAAGCGCGCGCGGGCAACCTCGATATAGGCGGGATCGAGTTCGATGCCGGTCGCGCTGGCATTCTCCAGCATTGCGGCTACCAACGTTGTGCCGGCGCCGGCAAACGGATCCAGCACGACGGCATCCGGTTTTCCATGCAGGCGAATGCACCAGCGCGGCAGGTCGACCGGGAAGGTGCCCGGATGGTTGTACTTGCCGGCTTTGGTCTGTACCGTTCGGTAAGGGATGAACCACGTGTTGCCGCGGCAACGCAGATCGCGCGCGTGGGCACGACGGGCGATGTTGGATTTGTCCTTGAACGGGACACCGATTGCCAGGCGGTCGAGCTTTACGGTGCCGTCGATCGTCAGGTGAAAGATGTGCTCGTGGTTGTGGTTGAGGAAACGTTGGCCGGCGAGCGGCTTGTAGTGGCCGACGGAGTCAAAGCCGGTCGCGATCGACTTGATCCAGGTGATGTGGTTCTGCAGCACGAAAAGCGGGCGCAGCCGGGTGATGAGTTCGAACGGCAGCCAGGGCCTGCTGTTCGATCCGGAGATGTTCAGGAAAAATGATCCGTCCGGCCGCAGCACGCGCCTGAGTGCCGCGGCGACGGCAATCATCCATTCCAAGTAATCCGCCTCGCTGCGTGCGTCATTGTATTGGCTGTAAGCGAGGGCGAGATTGTAGGGCGGCGACGTGACGATGACGTCGACGGAGGCGGCTTCGAGTGTCGGTAGCAGGGCCAGGCAGTCGCCCTGGAGCAGCGTGTGTCGCGGGGCGGAACTAGCGTTGGACATTCACGCAGTATGCGCCTGGTCGGCGGAGTCTCTTCAACTCCGCCAACCAGACGTCCGCTAGGTGATGGCGATGACGATCTTGCCGACATGGGTGGCGCCTTTGAGGTGGCGGTAGGCTTCCTGGGCCTGGTCGAGCGGGTAGATGCGCTCGATCACCGGTGCGATGCCGTGTTGGGTGATGGCGCGGTTCATGTCCTCGAACATCTGGCGGGAGCCTACGAAGATGCCGCGCACGATGGCGGCGCCGCCGAGGATCGCCAGCGGGTCGATCTGGCCGCGTGTAAGGACGCCGATAAGGGTGACGACACCGCCGAGTTTCACCG
>CAZZVF010000069.1:0-10776 GCA_964657355.1 uncultured Buchnera sp. | reverse complement strand
CGACGTGATGAAGAAGCGTGGCGGCAACGCGGCCGATCCGGTCCGCATGTTCCACGAGGCACTGGACAACGTGAAGCCGGCGGTGGAAGTCCGCTCGCGTCGCGTCGGCGGTGCGACGTATCAGGTACCGGTCGAGGTTCGCACGGAGCGTCGTCAGGCTCTGGCGATCCGCTGGCTGATCGATGCCGCCCGCAAGCGTGGCGAGCACACGATGGAAGACCGCCTCTCGAACGAGTTGTTCGACGCGGTCAACAATCGCGGCTCTGCCGTGAAGAAGCGTGAAGACACCCATCGGATGGCCGAAGCCAACAAGGCTTTCAGCCACTACCGCTGGTAATCAAACCCCCCACCCGACCACCAGGCATTTCCTGCTTCGGGTCACGGAGAGACGACGATGGCGAAGGTAAAATTCGAGCGCAACAAGCCGCACTGCAACATCGGCACCATCGGTCACGTTGACCATGGCAAGACGTCGCTAACGGCTGCGATCACGAAGGTTCTGGCCCAGTCCGGTGGCGCCACCTTCACGGCATACGACCAGATCGACAAGGCTCCCGAGGAGCGCGCACGCGGCATCACCATTTCCACGGCACACGTGGAATACGAGACTGCCAACCGCCACTACGCCCACGTCGATTGCCCCGGCCACGCCGACTACGTGAAGAACATGATTACCGGCGCCGCCCAGATGGACGGCGCGATCCTGGTCGTGTCCGCAGCGGACGGCCCGATGCCGCAGACCCGTGAGCACATCCTGCTCGCCCGCCAGGTTGGCGTGCCGGCGCTCGTCGTGTTCCTCAACAAGATGGACCTCGCCGACCCCGAGCTGGTCGAGCTCGTCGAACTCGAAGTGCGTGACCTGCTGACCAGCTACCAGTTCCCGGGCGACGACATTCCGATCATTCACGGTTCGGCAGTCTGCGCGCTCGAAGGCAAGCAGCCTGAAATCGGTGAAGAAGCCGTAAAAAAATTGATGGCAGCGGTGGACTCCTACATTCCGCAGCCTGAGCGTGCGGTCGACCGTCCGTTCCTGATGCCGATCGAAGACGTGTTCTCGATCTCCGGCCGCGGCACCGTGGTGACCGGCCGTGTCGAGCGCGGCATCGTCAACGTCGGTGACGAAGTCGAGATCGTCGGCATCAAGGACACCGTGAAGACGATCGTCACGGGCGTCGAAATGTTCCGCAAGCTGCTCGATCGCGGAGAGGCCGGCGACAACATCGGCGCGCTGCTGCGTGGCACGAAGCGCGAGGATGTCGAGCGCGGACAGGTTCTGGCAAAGCCCGGCTCGATCACGCCGCACAAGAAGTTCAAGGCCGAGGCCTACGTCCTGACGAAGGAAGAGGGCGGTCGTCACACACCGTTCTTCACCAACTACCGTCCGCAGTTCTATTTCCGCACGACCGACGTGACGGGTGTGGTCCAGCTGCCGGAAGGCGTCGAGATGGTGATGCCGGGCGACAACGTGTCGATGGATGTCGAGCTGATCCAGCCGATCGCCATGGACGAGGGTCTGCGCTTCGCTATCCGTGAGGGTGGACGCACCGTAGGCGCCGGCGTGGTTGCCAAGATCAGCGACTAATCGGCGATTAACGAGCCCGAACCTGGATACTTAGAAGACCATGGACAACCAGAACATCCGCATTCGCCTGAAGGCGTATGATCACCGCGTGCTGGACAACAGCACGAAGGAGATCGTCAACACGGCGAAGCGTACGGGTGCGCGGGTTCGGGGTCCCATCCCGCTGCCGACGCATATAGAACGGTTCACGGTCAACCGTTCACCACATGTGGACAAGAAGAGCCGCGAGCAGTTCGAAATCCGGACCCATCGCCGCCTTCTGGATATTGTCGAACCCACCCCGCAGACAGTGGACGCGCTGATGAAGCTCGACCTGGCAGCGGGCGTGGATGTCGAGATCAAGATCTAACGGTTGGATGTTGGTTCAACGGCGAGACGCTGACTGATAGCCAGGCTGAAAAGATCGATAAGAGGCGAAGATGCGCACGGGTTTAATTGCACGGAAGCTGGGGATGACCCGGATCTTCAAGGACGATGGGTCGCATGTCCCCGTCACCGTCCTGCACCTCGATGAGGTTCAGGTGGTCGACGTGCGCACGCAGGAACGCGATGGCTACACGGCCATCCAGCTCGGCACGTCGATCGCCAAGGTGAAGAACGTCTCCAAGGCGAACCGCGGACACTACGCGAAGCTGAAGGTCGAACCACGGCGCAAGCTCGTCGAGTTTCGTTGCTCGGCCGATGCTGTCCTCGAATCCGGTGCGGTGATTTCCGCCGCGCATTTCGTTGCCGGCCAGAAGGTCGACGTGACCGGCACCTCGAAGGGCAAGGGTTTTGCCGGCGCCATGAAGCGCTGGAACTTCGCCGGTCTCGAAGCCAGCCACGGCGTGTCCGTCAGCCATCGTAGCCATGGTTCGACCGGTAACCGCCAGGATCCGGGCAAGACGTTCAAGAACAAGAAGATGGCCGGTCATCTCGGTCAGGAGCGCATCACCACGCAGAACCTTCAGGTCGCGCGTGTCGATGCCGAGCGCAACCTGATCATGGTTCACGGCGCAATTCCGGGTGGCAAGGGCGACTTCGTGCTGATCCGTGACGCGGTGAAAAAAGCCCGTCACGCAGATGCGCCTTATCCCGCGGCGCTGCTGTCGCCGGCAGCGGCCGGCTGAGGGCAGGACAATGCAGATCGATATAAAAACACTCGACAACGGCAGCGCCGGCACGGCCGAACTGCCCGATGAGATTTTCGCCACCGAACCTCGGCGCGACATCATGGCGCGCGTGGTCCATTGGCAGCTCGCCAAGCGCCGCGCCGGTACCCACCGCACCAAGGGCATGGGCGAAGTCTCTGGCACGACGAAGAAGCCCTACAAGCAGAAGGGCACCGGCAACGCCCGTCAGGGCAGCTTGCGCGCGCCGCAGTTCCGCACCGGCGGTGTCGTGCATGGGCCGGTTGTTCGTGATCATGGCTACGATCTTCCAAAGAAGGTGCGTCGCCTCGGATTGATCAGCGCGCTGTCGCAGAAGCAGGCCGAAGGCAAGCTCGTCGTGCTCGACGCGGCGACCGCGACGGCAAAGACCAAGGAACTCGCGGCAAAGCTGAAGGTCCTGGGTTGGACATCGACGCTCATCATCGACCATGTCGTCGATCGTAACTTCGCTCTTGCCAGCGCGAACATCCATGGCGTGGACGTTCTGCCGACGGTCGGTGCCAATGTTTACGACATCCTGCAACACGACGTGCTCGCGGTCACGAAGGCCGCGATCCACGGACTGAGGGAGCGGCTGGCATGACCCGCGTTGCTGCCATCCGTAAGCGCGCGGCGAACCTGTCGCGTGAGGCGATGTATGAAATCGTTCGCGCGCCGGTGATCACCGAGAAGGCGACGCTGCTGACCGAACGGAATCAGGTTGTGTTCCGCGTTGCGGTCGATGCGACGAAGCCGGAAATCAAGGTTGCCGTCGAAACGCTGTTCAGCGTGAAAGTTACCGGCGTGAACACGCTGGTTCAGAAAGGCAAGACGAAGCGCTTCAAGGGTCGTCCCGGTGTGCGCTCCGACGTAAAGAAGGCTTACGTGCAACTCGCGGAAGGTCAGACCATCGACCTGACCACCGGGCTGGCGTGAGGGCAGGCAGATGGCACTAAAGCAATTCAAACCCGTCACGGCGAGCCTTCGCGGCACGGTCCTCATCGACCGTTCCGAACTTTGGAAGGGCAAGCCCGTCAAGCTGCTCACCGAAGGCAAGTCCAAGACCGGTGGCCGCAACAATCATGGCCGCACGACCTCGTTCTTCCGTGGTGGTGGTCATAAGCAGACGTATCGCCTGGTCGACTTCAAGCGTCGCAAGTTCGACGTGCAGGCGACCGTCGAGCGGCTCGAGTATGACCCGAACCGCACGGCGTTCATCGCGCTGCTGAAATATGCCGATGGCGAGTTGTCCTACATCATCGCGCCGCAGCGTTTGCGTGCGGGAGATGTGGTCATCGCCGGCCAGCGCGTCGACATCAAGCCGGGCAACGCGATGCCGCTCGGCTCAATCCCGGTCGGCACGATCGTGCACAACATCGAATTGAAGCAGGGTGCCGGCGCCAAGATCGCGCGTGCCGCCGGCAACTACGCGCAACTTGTCGGCAAGGACGCCGGCTACGCGCAGATCAAGCTGATGTCGGGCGAACTTCGCGTCGTACGCGCCGAGTGCATGGCGACGGTCGGTGCGGTTTCGAACGCGGACAACATGAACCAGTCCATCGGCAAGGCGGGCCGTAACCGGTGGCTCGGGCGCCGGCCGCATAACCGCGGCGTCGTCATGAACCCGGTCGACCATCCGCACGGCGGTGGCGAGGGCCGCACGTCAGGCGGCCGTCACCCGGTCACGCCATGGGGCAAGCCCACCAAGGGTGCCAAGACACGCGTCAACAAGCGGACGGACAAGCTGATTATCCGCCGCGCGAACAAGGGCAAGTAAGATGGCACGTTCCGTCTGGAAAGGCCCGTTCGTGGACGGGTATATGCTGGCGAAGGCCGACAAGGCCCGTGCCTCTGGCCGCAACGAGATCATCAAGATCTGGTCGCGCCGGTCCACCATTCTGCCGCAGTTCGTGGGTCTCACGTTCGGCGTCTATAACGGCCACAAGTTCCTGCCGGTGCAGGTCAACGAGAACATGGTCGGGCATAAGTTCGGCGAGTTCTCGCCGACGCGTACCTTCACCGGTCACGCAGCCGACAAGAAGGCGAGGCGGGGATGAGCAAACCCAAGTCACCGCGTCCCGTCGCGGATACCGAGGCGCAGTGCGTGCTGAGCAATCTGCGCACCAGCCCTCGTAAGCTGAACCTGGTTGCCGGGTTGATCCGCAATCAGCCGGCGCAGAAGGCGGTCGCAACCTTGACGTTCAGCAAGCGCCGCATCGCGCATGCCGTGAAGAAGGCGCTCGAAAGCGCTATCGCGAACGCCGAGAACAATCATCAGCTCGATGTCGATCAGCTGGTCGTGGTGCGTGCCGAAGTGGGCCGTTCGATCGTCATGCGTCGCTTCCATGCGCGTGGCCGTGGGCGCGCCGCACGCGTCGAAAAGTGGTTCAGCCACCTGAAGATCGTGGTTGCCGAGCGCGCACCCGCACCCGAGACGGAAAAGAGGGCGGCCTGATGGGTCATAAAGTCAATCCGATCGGGCTTCGGCTCGGCATCAACCGCACCTGGGACTCGCGTTGGTTCGCCGGCGCCGATTACGCCAAACTGCTGCACGAGGACCTGAAGCTGCGCGCTCACCTGCGCAAGAAGCTCTCCGGCGCCGGCGTTTCGCGCGTGGTGATCGAGCGTCCCGCCAAGAAGCCGCGCGTCACGATTTATGCCGCGCGTCCCGGTGTCGTGATCGGCAAGAAGGGTCAGGACATCGAGGTTCTGCGCAAGGACCTAGCGAAGATGACAAAAGCCGAGGTCTCGCTGAACATCGTCGAAATCCGCAAGCCGGAAATCGACGCGACGTTGGTCGCGGAGAACATCGCGCAGCAGCTTGAGCGTCGCGTCGCTTTCCGCCGCGCGATGAAGCGCGCCGTGCAGTCCGCCATGCGCCTCGGCGCGCAGGGCATCCGGATCAACTGCGGTGGGCGTCTTGGTGGTGCTGAAATCGCCCGCGTCGAGTGGTATCGCGAAGGCCGCGTGCCGCTTCACACGCTGCGCGCCGATGTCGATTTCGGCGTCGCGACGGCAAAGACCACGTACGGCACGTGCGGCGTGAAAGTCTGGATCTTCAAGGGCGAAATCCTGGCGCACGACCCGCAGGCACAGGATCGCCGCGCCGCCGAACAGGCGCCGCAGCGCTAAGGACTGAGAGAACATGCTTTCCCCGAAGCGGACGAAATTCCGCAAAGCTCACAAAGGCCGCATCCATGGCCTCGCCAAAGGTGGCACCGCCCTTAATTTCGGCCAGTTCGGGCTGAAGGCGATGGAACCGGAGCGCATAACTGCGCGCCAGATCGAAGCGGCCCGCCGCGCGATTACGCGCGCCATGAAGCGCGCCGGCCGCGTGTGGATCCGCATCTTTCCCGATGTGCCGGTTTCGTTGAAGCCCGCCGAGGTCCGCATGGGCTCCGGCAAGGGCGCACCGGAATTCTGGGTGGCGCGGGTCAAGCCGGGCCGCATCATGTTCGAGATCGACGGCGTTCCGACCGATATCGCCCATCAGGCGCTGACGCTCGGTGCGGCCAAGCTGCCGATCAAGACGAAGTTTGTCACGCGCCTGGGTGAGGGCTGATCATGACCAAGGCAGTGGATATCCGCTCGAAGTCATCGGAACAGCTCGGCACGATGCTGCTCGATCTGCGCCGTGAGCAGTTCAACCTGCGCTTCCAGCGTGCGACCGGCCAGACCGAAGGTGTGGCTCGCGTGAAGATCGTTCGTCGCGACATCGCTCGCGTGAAGACAATCCTGGCGGAGAAGACCTCCTCCGCCTCTAAAGCCTGAAAGGAGTTAGGCGATGCCAAGGCGCGTCCTGACTGGGCGAGTGACGAGCGACAAGATGGACAAGACGATCACCGTTCTTGTCGATCGTCGCATCATGCACCCGCTGTACAAGAAGTTCATTCGTCGCTCCAAGAAGTATGCGGCGCATGACGAGGCCAATGTGTGCCAGACCGGCGACACCGTCCGTATCGTCGAGTGCCCGCCGATCTCGAAGCGCAAGACGTGGACAGTCATCGAGCGCAACGGCTCCACGTTGAGTGGCGCGTCCGCTGACGTTGCAGCGCCCGCTGCCGCTGACGCACACGCATAAGGGAAGGGCAGATCAATGATCCATCCCGAGTCAAACCTCGAAGTCGCCGATAACTCCGGTGCGCGCCGCGTCCAGTGCATCAAGGTGCTGGGCGGCTCGAAGCGGAAATTCGCCTCGGTCGGCGACGTCATCGTCGTGTCCGTCAAGGAAGCCATTCCGCGCGGGAAGGTGAAGAAAGGTGACGTGCATCAGGCTGTCATCGTCCGCACGTCGTTCCCTGTCCGCCGCCCCGATGGCAGCGCGATTCGGTTCGACACCAACGCCGCTGTCCTGATCAATAAGCAGCAGGAGCCGATCGGCACCCGCATCTTTGGCCCGGTTGTGCGCGAGCTGCGGGCGAAGCGCTTCATGAAGATCATCTCGCTCGCGCCTGAGGTGCTGTAATGGCTGCCCGTATTCGCAAGGGTGACCGCGTCGTGGTCATCACGGGATCCGACCGCGGCAAGCGCGGCGAAGTCCTGCAGGTCATGCCAAAGGACAACCGTGCGGTCGTCCAGGGCGTGAACGTTGCCAAGCGCCACACGAAGGCGCGCGGCATGGGTCAGCCTGGCGGCATTGTGGAGAAGGAGGCATCGATCCATCTCTCCAACATTATGCTGATCGACCCAAAGACGGACAAGCCGACCCGAATCGGTTTCCGCAAGATCGACGGCGGCGACAAGGTACGCGTGGCCCGGGCGACCGGCAACGTGTTCGAGGGCTGAGAGCATGAGCGACACTGAAACAGCGGCGGCTGGCGGCACCGGGGAACAGCACGAGCGCATCGTGCCGCGCCTGCAGGCTTACTATGCCGAGCACGTGCGGCCAACCATGCAGAAGGAGTTCAAGTACACGAACCCCATGCAGGTGCCGCGCCTCGAGAAGATCGTCATCAACATGGGTGTCGGCGAAGCAGCCGGCGACCAGAAGAAGCTCGATGCCGCCGTGGCCGATCTCACGGCAATCGCCGGTCAGCGCCCGGTGAAGACCGTCGCCAAGAAGGCCATCGCCGGCTTCAAGATCCGCGAGGGTCTGCCGATCGGCACGAAGGTGACTTTGCGCCGCGCCAAGATGTACGAGTTCCTTGATCGTCTGGTGAACATCGCCCTGCCACGCGTCCGCGACTTCCGTGGCATCAGCGGCAAAGGCTTCGACGGACGCGGCAACTTCGCCATGGGCCTCAAGGAGCAGATCCTGTTCCCCGAGATCGCCTACGACAAGGTGGACGCGGTTCGCGGCATGGACATCGTGATCGTGACGACGGCGAAGACGGACGCAGAGGCCAAGGCGCTACTCAAGGCGTTCGACCTGCCATTCGTGACCACGGTCGAAAAGGCTGCCGCCTAACTGCGAAGCACAAGCTTGACGACGCCGGCGCGAGCGAAAGCGAACGCTGGTTAGACTGCAACAGCTGATTTGGAAAACCCCCGGTGCAAACCGGAAGGTTCCGGAGGACACAGAGACGATGGCTAAGACTTCCGCCGTCAACCGCAATATCAAGCGCGAGAAGATGTCGCAACGCGATGCCGCCAAGCGCAAGGTGCTCAAGGCCCAGGTCATGGACCGCGATGCACCGGTTGAGGAACGCTTCGAGGCGACCATGAAACTGGCGCAGCTACCGCGTAACGGCAGCCGTACCCGAGTGCGTCTCCGTTGCGCTCTCACCGGGCGTTCGCGTGCCAACTACCGCAAATTCAAGCTCTGCCGCATCGCTCTTCGTGATCTCGCCAGCTCGGGTCAGATTCCGGGCATGGTGAAGGCAAGCTGGTAAGGGCCCCGGACGATGTCTCTATCAGATCCGTTGGGTGACCTGCTCACCCGTATCCGCAATGCGCAGGGCAGCCGCCACGCGTCCTGCGTCTCGCCGGCCTCTAAGCTGCGTGCGAACGTGCTGGAAGTGCTAAAGCGCGAGGGCTACATCCGCGGCTTCTCCGCCGAGGAGCTCCGCCCCGGCGTGGCGCAGCTCCGCATCGAGCTGAAATACAGCGAGGGCGAACCGGTCATCAAGGAAATCCACCGCGTGTCCAAGCCAGGGCGCCGTGTGTACTCCAAGATCAAGGAACTGCCGCGCGTTTACGCAGGACTGGGCGTGTCCATTCTGTCCACGCCGCATGGCGTGTTGAGCGATGCCGAGGCACGCGCCGCCAATGTTGGCGGCGAAGTCCTCTGCCGCGTATTCTGACGGAGGGATCGATATGTCTCGCATAGGCAAATACCCCGTCGAAATCCCGGCGGGCGTGAACATCGCCATCGCCGGGGGCGTGGTTACCGCGAAGGGCAAGCTCGGTGAGCTGACACTTCCGCTGACTCAGCACGTCGAAGCGGTGCTCGACGGCAACAAGCTGACCGTGTCGCCGCGCACCAAGGAAGCGCAGGCGCGGATGCTCTGGGGCACCACGCGCGCCAATATCGCCAACATGGTGAAGGGTGTCTCGGTCGGCTACGCGAAGACGATGGAGATCACCGGCACCGGCTACCGCGCGTCGGTGCAGGGTGCGAACCTGGTCATCAACCTCGGTTTCTCGCACGACGTCGTCTATCCGGTTCCGGCCGGTATCAAGATTACCACCCCGCGGCCGACCGCGATCATGGTGGAAGGTGTGGACAAGCGCCTGGTCGGTCAGGTCGCCGCAGAAATTCGCGGTTATCGTCCGCCGGAGCCCTATAAGGGCAAAGGCGTGCGGTATTCCGATGAGACGATCCGGCGCAAGGAAGGCAAAAAGAAGTGAGCGCTCGAGTGGACCTTCGGGAGCGCCGGCGTCAGCGCCTGCGTTACCAGCTTCGGCAGAAATCAGTCGGACGTCCGCGTCTGTCGGTGTTTCGCTCCGGCAAGCACATCTACGCCCAGGTCATCGACGACAAGGCGGGCCGCACGCTTGCTGCCGCCTCGACGCTCGATGCCACGCTGCGCGAGGATCTCCGCACCGGCGCCGACAAGGATGCCGCGACCGCGGTGGGCAAGCTCGTCGCCGAGCGTGCGTTGGCAGCCGGCGTGACGCAGGTGGTGTTCGATCGGGGCTCCTATATTTATCACGGCCGCGTAAAAGCGCTGGCAGAAGCCGCCCGAGAGGGCGGGCTGTCCTTCTAAGGGGAAGCAGAATGGCACGTGAACCCAGAGAAGGCGGCGGTGGCCGCAGCCGTGACCGCAATCGCGACCCGGTGCGGGACCGCGACGGCGGCGATGAGCTCATCGACAAGCTCGTAACCATCAATCGCGTCGCCAAGGTCGTGAAGGGCGGACGTCGGTTCGCCTTCGCAGCCCTGGTCGTCGTTGGCGATCAGAAGGGCCGCGTCGGCTACGGCGCCGGCAAGGCGCGCGAAGTGCCCGAGGCCATCCGCAAAGCGACCGACCGTGCCAAGCGCGCGATGATCCGCGTGCCGATGAAGGAAGGCCGCACCCTGCACCATGATTCCTACGGGCATTTTGGCGCCGGCAAGGTGATCCTTCGTTCGGCCGCCGCCGGCACGGGCATCATCGCCGGTGGACCTATGCGCGCCGTGTTCGAATCGCTTGGAATCGGCGACGTCGTCGCGAAGTCTCTCGGCAGCCGTAATCCGCACAACATGGTCAAGGCCACGTTCGCAGCGCTGCAGGCGGCAGCAAGCCCCCGTTCGGTCGCCAATCGCCGTGGCAAGAAGGTCACCGACCTGCTTGGCAAGCGCGACGCACCGGCAGCCCAGGGAGCCGCAGCCGATGTCTGATACGACAAAGAAGGGCACGGTCCGCGTCACCCAGACGGGTTCGCCGATCGGCCGAAAGCCAGGCCAGCGCGAGACGTTGGTTGGGCTTGGCCTTAACAAGATCCGCGCAACGCGTGTGTTGGAAGACACCCCGTCGGTGCGTGGCATGATACGCAAGGTGGCTCACCTGCTGCGCGTAGAAGAGAGCGTGTAATATGAGTGCTGCTCCCCTCAAGCTGAACGAACTGCGCGACAATCCCGGCGCGCGCCCAAAGTTCAAGCGCCTTGGCCGCGGCATAGGCTCCGGCAAGGGCAAGACGTCC
>CAZZVF010000068.1:0-10901 GCA_964657355.1 uncultured Buchnera sp. | reverse complement strand
CTATCATGCACCCACGCTCACCCTGCACCACCTCGATCTATGGCGGCTGGATGGTCCGGACGGCCTCGCCGAGTTGGGTTGGGACGAGATGCGGCGGGACGTCATGCTCATAGAGTGGCCGGAGCGCCTGAAGTCCTGGCAACCGGCTGCCGCGCTGACCGTATCGCTTTCCGTGGAGCAGGAAGAATTCGGACAGGATGGGCACCAAAGACGGCGTGCGTCGGTCGAAGGCTGGCCCGGCCGGAAGGTGCCTTGGTCTGCTGCCTGATACGATGCTTGATACCGCGCGATCCACGGGCCATTTCGGACTTCAAGCCAGGTCAGGCCATCCGTTCACGGGAGCAGTTTCATGAGCACCAACACGTTGGCCGTCACAGACGACACGTTCGACACCGACGTGCTGAAGGCGGACGGTCCCGTCCTGGTCGATTTTTGGGCGGAGTGGTGCGGTCCGTGCAAGATGATCGCGCCGGCCCTCGAGGAGATCGGCGCCGAGTATGCCGGCCGTGTGCGCGTAGTGAAGGTCAACATCGACGAGAACCCGCAGACGCCGAACAACTACGGCGTGCGCGGTATTCCGACCCTCATCATGTTCAAGGACGGCAAGCCCGCTGCGACCAAGGTTGGCGCCGCGCCGAAGAGCCTGCTCAAGGAATGGGTGGCGCAGAACATTGCGGCGTCCGACGGCGGTGCCCGCGCTGAGGCTTGATAGAGGGGAGCTGTCCCGGACGCTTGGTTAAAGCGATACGTCCGCCGGCATCGCGACGCGGATGGAACCCGGGCTTTGTGGGCGGCTGCTTTACCGGCTTTGCGGGTTGCAAAAGCTGCATCGCTGCGCTCATAGGGCCGCAACTCCAGGAGCACGCTCATGCCCGATACGAACATGATGTCCCTCAGCGGGACAGAGGATTTCAAGGTCCGCGACATTTCGCTTGCCGGCTGGGGCCGCAAGGAAATATCGATGGCCGAGGACGAGATGCCGGGCCTGATGGCGCTGCGCGAGGAGTACGGTGCCAGCAAGCCGCTCGCCGGCGCACGCATCGCCGGCTGCCTGCACATGACGATCCAGACCGCCGTGCTGATCGAGACGCTGACGGCCCTTGGCGCCACCGTGCGCTGGTCGTCCTGCAACATCTTCTCGACCCAGGACCATGCAGCGGCCGGCGTGGCTGCGGCCGGCACGCCGGTGTTCGCCTGGAAGGGCATGAGCGAGGACGAGTTCAACTGGTGCATCGAGCAGACCGTCCGTGGTCCGAACGGCTGGGCGCCGAACATGATCCTGGATGACGGCGGCGATCTCACCAACCTGATGCACGACAAATACCCCGAAATGATGGCCGATGTGCGCGGCCTCTCGGAAGAAACCACGACGGGCGTGCACCGCCTGTGGGAGCGCATGAAGGCCGGCAAACTGCTGACGCCCGCCATCAACGTGAACGACAGCGTCACCAAGTCGAAGTTCGACAACCTTTATGGTTGCCGCGAAAGCCTGGTCGACGGCATTCGCCGCGGCACGGACGTGATGATGGCCGGCAAGATCGCGGTCGTCGCGGGCTTCGGCGACGTGGGCAAGGGCTCGGCCGCCTCGCTGCGCAATGCAGGCTGCCGCGTCATCGTGACGGAAGTCGACCCGATCTGCGCATTGCAGGCGGCGATGGAAGGCTACGAGGTCGACACGATGGACGATGCCGCGCCGCGCGGCGACATCTTCGTCACCGCCACTGGCAACGTCGACGTCATCACGGCCGACCACATGCGCGCCATGAAGCACCGCGCCATCGTTTGCAACATCGGCCATTTCGACAGCGAGATTCAGATCGAGGCGCTGCGGAACTACAAGTGGGAGAACGTGAAGCCGCAGGTCGACGAGGTCGTGTTCCCGGACGACAAGCGCCTCATCGTGTTGTCCGAGGGACGCCTGGTGAACCTCGGCAACGGCACCGGGCATCCGAGCTTCGTGATGTCGGCCAGCTTCACCAACCAGGTGCTGGCGCAGCTCGAACTTTGGCATGCGAAACCAGGTCAGTACGAGAACAAGGTCTATACGCTGCCGAAGCATCTCGACGAGAAGGTCGCCGCCCTGCATCTCGCGAAAGTTGGCGCCAAGCTCACCAAGCTATCGGACAAGCAGGCGAATTATCTCGACCTCGCGTCCGTCAACGGTCCGTTCAAGCACGACCTGTATCGCTACTGAGCCGAAGCCGTGCCACTCGCCTGGATTGATACTTCAGTTCAGGCGAGCATTAGGTGGCATTTCCGCCGAACCAAGGCTTTCGATGCTGGCGGCGAGTTCCTTCATCCGGTACGGCTTGCGCAGGATCATGATGTCCCGCGTCAACGTATCGGCCAGGCTGGTGATGTCGGCGTAACCGGTGACCAGCAGGCACGGTAGGTTCGGCCTCGACAGCCGGGCGAGGCGGATGAATTCGATGCCGTTCATGCCGGGCATGGAAAAATCCGTCACCGCCAGATCGATCGACCTGTCGGCAGAGAGGATCTGCAGACCCTCGCTGGCATTCGGCGCGGGTACGACTTCGAACCCCATGGCCTGCAGCGTCTCGCAGGTCGCTTCCAGCACGTCCGGGTCATCATCGATGACCAGCAGGCGCCGGCCGTTCCAGCGCAGATGCGGTGCCGGCGGCGCCACGCGTGGAGTCGTCGCCGCGGCGTTCGGCAGCAACGTCATTTCACGCGGAAACCACAGCCCGACGCGCGTGCCGACACCTTCGGTGCTCGAAAGCATCGCGCTGCCGCCGAGCTGTTTGCAGAATCCGTACACCTGGCTCAGGCCAAGTCCGGTGCCACGGCCGACCTCCTTGGTGGAATAGAACGGCTCGAACGCACGGTTGACGACGCTTCGGCTCATGCCGCTGCCGTTATCCTGCGCCGTGACGCGGACGTAATCGCCGGGTGGCAGGTCGCTCGGCACTCCTGGAGCCCCTGCCCCAATGTTTTCAGACGCGAGCGTGAATGAACCGCCCTCCGGCATGGCGTCGCGCGCGTTTATTGCCAGGTTCAGCAGCGCCATCTCGAACTGCGTGGCGTCGGCGACAACGGTCCAGATGTCGTCGTCGAGCACCATCTTCAGCGTTATCGCCGGTCCCAGAGCACGCTCGATGAGGCTTTCGAAGCCACGGCTGAGCCTGTTGAGGTTGCAAGCCTCTCGCCGCAGCGGCTGCTTGCGTGCGAAGGATAGGAGATGGTCGGTCAGTTTGGCGCCGCGCTCCGCCGCATGCTGAGCATTGCGCAGGAACCGCTCCACCAGCGGGCCTGGCGCACGCGACTGCGCAAGATCGAGGTTGGTGAGGATGGCGGCAAGAATGTTGTTGAAGTCGTGCGCCACGCCGCCGGTGAGCTGGCCGATGGCTTCCATCTTCTGTGCCTGCTGCAACGTCCCCTCGGCTTTCATCCGTTCGGCGACCTCGACTTCGAGCGCCCGCGTGCGCTGTTCCACCTGACGCTCAAGGCCGTCGCTCAGCGCCTGATAATGGCGCAGCCAGACCAGTTCGGCCTTGGCCCGGTGAGCCACTTCGACGGCGATGGCGTTGCGCAACTGGCCGGCGAGCGCCAGATCGGCACCCGTCCATGTGGCGGATCTTCCGTGCACGGTTTGCGTCCAGGCGGCGAACGAGCTGCGCGGCGAGACCATTCCCGTCAGTGGATCGACCGCGCCATGGCTCGTCGGATCGCCGGCCCAGGTGACCGTGTGCGAAAGCATTGGGCGGAACCACAGGATCAGGCTTGCGAAACCCTGCGCCAGGGGCAACAGCAGCACACCGCTCGCGGTGGCCGCGGAACCAGCGAAGTCCTTGTCCCTCTGCCCAAGGTCGTCGATGGCCACGATCTCGCCGCTGCTGCCTCTCTGCAGTGCTGCGAGCATGCGTTCGATGATCTCGGGCTCCGGCGTCTCTCCCAGGCAGACCAGCGATTGTTCCATTTTGACCGCCGCCCCGGTCGCATTCACGAGGTGCAGGATTTCGTGCTCGGAGGCGGCGAGTGTCTGCGGCAGCGGGAGGCCCGCGGTCAGGCGATCGACGAGGACCTTGAGCGTCGCGCCGCGTTCCAGAAGCTCCGCCTCGACTTCCTTTTCTTCCATGCCGCGCAACAGCAGGGAGACGACCTGGCCCAACATCTCCGCCACGGCGCGCAATTGCGGGCTGGCAATGAGCGGCGTCGAATTGTGGCACAACAACAGGCCCCAGAGGGTGTCGCCGCAGGCGAGGCCGACCGACAGGCTGGCGGCGGTGCCCATGTTGCGCATGAATTCGCGATGGATCGGCGAGACGCTGCGCAAGGCGCTGTGTGTGAGGTCGACCGGCGCGCCGTCGTCGAGTGCCGCATCCGTCAGCAGGGGCACAGGCCGGTAGGCAAAGTCCGCGACGGCGCCGACCCGTTGCCGCAGGTACTGGGCACGCGCCTGGGGCGGAATGTCGGTCGTCGGATAATGGTTACCTAGATAGGGCTGCAGCACGCTCGAATGGCGCTCGGCAACAACCTCGCCGTGCCCCTGATCGTCAAAACGGTACAGCATCACCCGGTCGTAGCCGGTGATGGCGGCCATTCCGGCAATGGCAAGTTCACCCAGCTCGAGCGCTGTCGTGGCGCTCTCGAACGTCTCCAGCAGTGATTGCACCATGGTTACCGGGGGTGCCGGGCGGAGCATGTCGCTGGTCGGCTCGATGTCGATGCAGATCCGTTCGTTGGACGCGCCGAATGTCGCGTTGCTCGACCAATGGGCATGGAGATGGAGCAGGTGGCCGCCGACCTTTATCTGATCGAGCACGGTCCGCTCGCCCGGCCGCGCGTCGAGCAAGGCGCGGCCAGCTTCCTCGCCGATGAGGTCCTGCACCGGAAGACCCAAGGCTGCCCGAGCGTCCACATCGAGGAACTGGGCCAAATTTTCGCTCGCATGCGTGATGCGCCATCCATCCACCGCGACGACAATCAGGGCGCCATGCGGCTGGATGGCGCCGGGAATATGGATCGGCTCGGCCGCGCAGACCTCAGGGTCGAGCCAGCCGGGCGGCGCTGGACCGACCAGGGCCGCAAGCTCCGCCAGCGCTTCCCGTGACAGGTGGGGCTCGCCTGGGATGTGGGGGCTCAAAGGACGAGCAGCCTTTGGTCCTGCCGCAATAGAAAGGCACGGAAGGGGCCATGCATGTCAGTTTGTCCTGTTGCATGCAGACGTAACGCTTTCGTGCCGCCTCAGCAACAAAACGATTTTGCATGGCAGCGCCTGCAAAAATAGCATGCGGGCGCATTCCGCATTGCGCATTCCGGCAGCGTCAGTCCCGGTGGCGCGTGCTTGGACGACGGACCGGTATTCCGGCTATGAGCGCCCCCAACACCTATGTGACGGACCGTTTGGTTTGAGGCTCGAGAAGGACAATGGCAGACGAGACAAACAAGGTGAGCGTCGTCACCGGGGCAACGGGCGGGATCGGCCGTTGGATCGCACTGGGGCTGGCCAAGGCCGGGCGCCGCGTGATTGTCGTCGGCCGTGATCGCGGCCGGGGTGAGGCGGCGGTGGCCTGGATAGCCGAACGCGCGCCAGGCGCCAGCCTCGAGCTCGAGCTGGCTGATCTGTCGTCGCTGGCGGAGACGCGGAGCGCGGGCGAACGGATTGCCGCGCGTCATCCCGCGGTGGACGTGCTGGTGAACAACGCCGGGGTGTTCTGTGCCCGGCGCGAGGTGACGGCGGAAGGCCACGAGCGGGTCATCGCGGTGAACCACCTCTCGCCCTTTGTGCTGACGCATACGCTGCTGCCGGCGCTGCAGCGCGCCGCCAGACAGCGCGGTGAAGCGCGCATCGTCAACACGGGCTCTTCCACCGCCGACCGGGCCATGATCGATCCGGATGATCTGGAGGGCGTGCGGCGCTGGGGCTTCGTGCGGGCGTACAGCCAGTCGAAGCTGGCTTTGACCATGACGACGCTCGAATGGGCCCGCCGCCTCCACGGCACCGGCGTGGTCGCAAACGTGGTGCACCCCGGCGCGGTAGCGACGGGGCTGGTGCGGGCGCACGGTCCGATCGGCCTTGCCTGGCGCTTGATGGCGCCGTTCCTGCTGACCGAGGAGCAAGGCGCCGACACGCCCGTGCACGTCGCTCTGTCACCAGAATTCGGCACCATTACCGGCGCCTACGTGAAGCGGCGGCGAACTGTGCAGCCGAACCGCCTGGCGCTGGATCAGGACCTGGTGGCGCGTGTCTGGGCGGCTACCGGGCGGCTGGCGGGCGCCGGATCCGGCTCCGGTTGAGCCAATACAGCAGGCGCCCCGGTCCGTTCCGCATGAACCAGACCTGAGTGCTGAAGTGCCGTGCCCGCTCGCCGAACGGTCCACGCGCCGGCGAGGCTTCGGCCGCCGGCGCGAACAAGGTCGGCTGCTCCAGGCGAGCCGCATCGGCATCGCGGGTGAGCTGCCCTTCGAAGCCGAGCCGGCTCATGCAAAAGGCGATCAGCGAGGGCGAAATGCGGTTTGCCAGCGAGAAAACCGCCATGGTGCCGCTGACCAGCATCTCGGCGCCTCCGCGTGTCGCTGCCAAATAGATGGCGGCCGCGATCACCTCCGGCTGATAGACCGGCGGCACCGGCCGTGCCGGCCATTTCATGTGCGAGACGGCGTGCGAGAAGAACGGCGTGTTGACCGCCGGAGGGAACACCGTGCTGACCCGGATTGGGCTGCGTTCGATGCGCAATTCGGCGCGGAGCGACTGCGCGAAGCCACGCACCGCAGCTTTGGCGCCGGCATACGATGTCATCAGCGGCAGGCCGTGGAAGGCCGCTCCCGAACAGACGTTCACGATGGTGCCATGGCCACACGGCACCATGAGCGACAGGGCAACGCGGCATCCGTTCACCGTGCCGCCATAGGTCACCGCCGTCACACGGTCGAACTGCGCCTCGGGCACGCTGCCGAAACGCCCGTACACGCCATTTCCGGCACAGTTGATCCAGACATCCGGCACGCCGAGTTCCGCCGAAACGACCTGTGCCGCCACTTGCAGCGCCGTCGCGTCCGCCACATCCGCCGAAGCGGTCGACACGGTAGCACCGCCCTCGCGCAGTTCGGCGGCAGTGGCCGCGAGCCCGGCTTGCCCGCGCGCGATGAGCCCCACGCGCCAGCCACGGCGCGCGAACAGACCGGCGGTGGCGCGCCCAATGCCGGAACTTCCACCGGTGATGACAACCGTCTGGATCGCCGACACTCTAAGCCCCGGCATCAGAAATCGGAGCAGCGCCCCTTCACTTCCCAGTCGCCGTATCGCGTCGGCTCAGGCCCTTTCGGACCGCCGATCTCCTTGGGTAGCGGTTTGGCGGAAGCCGCGGCCTCTTCGGTCGCAGAAGGTGCCGCTTCCGGCGGTGCGGTCTCGCTCAAGGCATTCATAGGAGCGATGTCGTACTGAGGCGCGGCTTGCGCAAGCGGTTGCACGCCGCGGCGTGGATGGTCCCGCCCTGAACCTCAGGATCCGCCGGCCTGATCGACGCGCTTCTGCGCCATGACGCGCCATGGCGCATCCTTGGGCGCGTCGGCCAGGGCCTTCTTGAACAGGCCGGCCGCCTCCGGTGTCACGCGCCCTTCGGCCTCGGTGATGATTTCGGCGGTCTCGGCGGCGAGTTCAGGGTCGTATTTCGATGCGAGAGCCGAGCGCCAGGCGTCGGCCGCTTCGGGCAGGTGGCCGGCGCCAAGCTCGGCCCGTCCGAGGATGAGGTAGCCCTGTCGCGCGCGATCGGATTTGGGATCCATCTTGGTGAGCATCTGGCGCAGCTGCTCGATAAGGGCGGCGTCCTTCTCCGACCCCTGCGTGGCGTTGGCGGCGGCTTCCTGTGCAGCGCGCTGCTGAGCCTTGTAGTCCGGGTGGCCTTCCGCGACATACAGCAGCAGTGCCGCTGCGGGAGCCAGCGCCGCGATGGTGGTGAGCAGGGCCGGGCCCGACCGCCGTGTGTCCGCGTCGGCCAGGGCCGCGTCGGCGAGCAGCCGCCGTTGCACCTCCAGGCGTGCCGCCGCATGTTCGGACTCGAGCAGGCGGCCCTCCGCCAAGTCACGGTCGAGTTCGTGCAGTTGCGCCTGATGCAGAGCCACGGCCGCATCGCGACGGCTGCGCACGCGGCCACCACGCCAGGCGGCCCAGGTCACCGGCGCCATGGCGGCGGCCGCGAGCAACGCAATCGCCAGCCAGATCATGGCGCGCTGCCGAGCTCCGACAGGCGCCGGCGCTCGGTCTCGGTCAATGGAGCCTGTACAGGAACCACGCGACGGCGCCCCAGGAATGCCGCGGCACCGCCCAGCAGCAGGCCGAGAATTGGGGTGCCCCAGAGCAATGCGGTAGACCAGGTGAGCGGCGGCCTCAGGCGGACGAAATTGCCGTAGCGCGCGACCATCCAGGCGGTGATCTGGCGGTCGCTGTCGCCGGCTTTCACGCGCTCGCGGACAACCGCGCGGAGGTCACGCGCGAGATCGGCACCGCTATCCTCGATTGACTCGTTCTGACACACGAGGCAGCGCAGCTGGCTGCCGATGGCTTCGGCACGCGCCTCCTGCTGCGGATCCGGCAACATCTCCTTGGGATCGGAAATCGCAAAAGCCGGGCTGACAAACAAGACGAGCAATGCTGCGGCGGATAGGCGCTTCATGCAGCGGCGGCTTTCAGCGCGGGACCCACCTGCTTGGGATCCACGAACGGACCGCCAAGATGCCAGGCGATGCGCCCATCGCGCCCGATCATGAAGGATTCCGGAACGCCGTAGCAGCCGAAATCGATGAACGTCGCGCCGCTATCGGTGCCGATCCGGGCGTAGGGATTGCCGTATTGCTTCAGGAACGCGGAGCTGTGCTCGGCGGTGTCCTTGTAGGCGATGCCCCAGACCGGGACCTGCTTGGCGATTTCCGCCAGCACGTCGGCTTCCGCCGCGCACGGGATGCACCACGAAGCGAAGAAGTTGACCAGCAGCGGGCTCTTCGCCGCCGCCGCCCGCACGTCGGCGGCGCTAAAGCCCGTGTTAGGCGCAAGCGCGGGCAGGTCGAAGTTCGAAATCGGCTTGCCGAGCATCGGGTCGCCGATCGCGTGCGGATCGAACGTGCCGACCTCCATGCGCTTCAGCATGGCCCAGAAGGCGACGCCACCGAGCGCCACCACGCCGGCCGGCGCCAGCATCAGCAGCCGCCGTCGGTCGTATCCCGTTGGCGCGCTCACGCGGGCACAGCCGCCGTCCGGCTGCGGGCGGGCGCACCGACACGCAGCCTGCGGTCGGCCAGCGACAACGCGCCACCGCTCGCCATCACCAGCGCGCCCAGCCAGATCCACGGCGCCAGCGGATTGACGTGCAGCCGCAACACCGCCTGGCCGTCACGCTCCTCCCCGAGCACCACGTAGAGGTCGCGGAACAGATTGGTGCGGATCGCGACATCGCTCGTCGTCTGCTTCTGCAGCGGGAAAGTGCGGCGGCTCGGGCGCATCGTGGCGAGCGGCTTGCCGTCATAGGTCACTTCGATAGTCGCAACCCGCGCCTGGTAGTTTGGCCCGGGCACGTTCTCCAAATTCGCAAGCGTGAATTCGTAGCGGCCCAGTGCGAAATGGTCGTCCACCTTTGCGGCGACGATCTTGGTGCTGGCAAGCGACATGCCGGCAATGCCCGCGATCGTCACACCCATGCCCGCATGGGCAATGGCAGCACCCAGCACGGCCACCGGCAAACCCCGCGCACGTCGCACGCTGTTCGCCACTGGCGCGCGGAACAGCAAGGTCCGCTCGACCACTTCCGAAAAGGAGCCGAGGATCAGCCAGGCGGAGGCGCCGAATGCCAGCGCGGGTAAAATCTTCATCCCGATGGCGCAATAGCCCGCCACGGTCACGGCAATCAGCGCCGCCCACCAGGCGTGCTGCACAATCGGCCATAGCCGCGCCCGCTTCCACGGCAGCAACGGCCCGACCGCCATGGCCGCGAACATCGGGATCGCCAGCGGCAACACCGTCGCGTTGAAGAACGGCGCGCCGACGCTGATTTTCTGGCCCAGCAGCAGGTCCGCGAAGGGCGGATACATCGTGCCCACCACCACCACCGCGCAGATCGTGCACAGCAGGATGTTGTTCAGCACCAGCGCACCCTCGCGCGACACCGGCGCGAATATCCCGCCCGAAGACAGCAGCGGTGCACGCAGCGCAAACAGCACCAGCGAGCCGCCAATCACCAGCCCCAGCAACGACAGGATGAATATCCCGCGCGCCGGATCGTTGGCGAATGCGTGCACGGAATTCAAAATGCCCGAGCGCACCAGGAAAGTGCCCGACAGCGACAGCGAAAACGTGCCGATCGCCAGCAGCACCGTCCAGATCTTCAGGCTCTCGCGCTTCTCGACCACGATCGCCGAATGCACCAGCGCCGTGCCGGTCAGCCATGGCATGAGCGACGCATTCTCCACCGGATCCCAAAACCAGTAGCCGCCCCAGCCGAGCTCGTAATAAGCCCACCACGAACCAAGCGCGATGCCGCAGGTGAGGAAACACCAAGACACGAGCGCCCAAGGCCGCACCCAACGCCCCCAAGCCGCGTCGATCCGCCCCTCCAGCAAAGCCGCCACCGCAAACGCGAACGGCACCGCAAAGCCGACATAGCCCATGTACAAAATCGGCGGATGGAACGCCAAGCCCGGGTCCTGCAGCAGCGGATTCATGCCGCGGCCGTCGGCCGGCGCCGGCCAGATGCGGGTGAACGGGTTCGATGTCGTCAGCGCGAACAGCAAAAACCCGGCAGACGTGCCGCCAAGCACGCCGATGACGCGCGCCCGCAACGCCGACGGCAAGTTACGCCCGAACGAAGAAACCATGCCGCCGCAGATCGCGAGTATCAGGCCCCACAACAGAATGGAGCCCTCGTGATTCCCCCATGTTCCCGAAATTTTAT